>USIN01000049.1 GCA_900554715.1 uncultured Bacteroidales bacterium | reverse complement strand
AGGACAATCGTGACGCAGCGTGGCGATGATGTCGTCCATCGTGCGCGAGCCGTAGATTTCGGGTTGCCGCCGCCCCGTGAGGTTGAGATTGGGGCCGTTGATGACCAGAATTTTCATGTTGTGTCTATGTTTATTTTTTGACCTGAACGTGATGTGTCGGCGGCAGGGTGGCGTTGCGCTGCTCGACGGCGTCGATGACCTCGTGGGCCAGATGGATGAATGACATCGATGTCATGGTGTCGGCGGCGGCGATGGGGTCGCCGTTGTCGCTGTGTTCGCCGACAGAGGCCACAAGCGGTATCTGTGCCAGCAGACGTACGCCGAGCTCCTCGGCGAGTTTGACGGCGCCGCCTTCGCCGAAGATATAGTAGCGCTCGTCGGGATGGGGTTCGGGTGTAAACCAGGCCATATTCTCGACGATGCCAAGGACCGGAACGGCGATTTTCTCGTCTGAGAACATCGCGAGACCTTTGCGTGCGTCGGCCAGGGCTACCTGCTGGGGTGTCGAGACGATGACGACGCCGGTGATGCCGAGGGTCTGGACGAGGGTGAGGTGGATGTCGCTCGTGCCCGGAGGCATGTCGATGAGGAAGTAGTCGAGTTCGCCCCAGTCGGCCTGCTCGATGAGCTGTTTTAGGGCGTTCGAGGCCATGGTGCCGCGCCATACCACGGGACTGTTCTTGTCGACGAGGAAGCCGATCGACAGGAGCTTGACGCCGAAGCGTTCGACTGGTATGATTTTGTTGACGCCGTCGACTTCGTGCATGTAGAGCTGTTCGTCTTCGACACCGAACATTTTGGGTATCGACGGGCCGAAGATGTCGGCGTCGAGGAGGCCTACGGTGTAGCCTTCGCGGGCGAGGGCCACGGCGAGGTTGGCTGCGACGGTCGATTTGCCGACGCCGCCTTTGCCCGACGAGATGCCGATTATGTTCTTGACGCCCGGCAGCGGGTCGGCCTTGGGCGCGGGAGCGGCCTGACGGGTCTTGACCTTGATGTCGGCCTCGATGTCGGGCGACGCGAATGTGCGCAGGGCTGTCTCGGCCGATTTGACGATTGACTTGATGAACGGGTCGGTCGGTTTGTCGAAGATGAGCGAGAAGCTCACTTTGTTGCCGTCGATGCGCAGGTCGTCTTCGACCATGCCGGCCTCGACGATGTTTTTGCCTGTGCCGGGATAACGTACCGTCGCGAGGGCGTCATGTATGAGTTTGGGATATAGTGTCATGATATTTATGTTTTTATGTCATTCTTTATTGAGGAGAGCAAGCTGGTCGGGCATACACTGGGCTATGCCGCGCGGATAGCTGTGATAGTCGTCGCGGTCGATGTCGCTGTCGTCGACGGGTTCGATGCGGCGGTCAGACGGCAGCCTGAAGGAGATATATTTTATGGTCTTGCCGCGGGCGAGCCACTGCTGTTCGTAGTATGTCTTGATTTCTTTGACGGGATTATTGTCGGCCGTGGCATAGAGGTCGTCGGTCTCGTCAATGACATCGAGGCCGTTGGCGGCGACCAGACGCGATGTGTAGGTGTAGAGGAAAGGACTGTCGGTCTTGAGGTTGATGATGCCGCCGTCGCGCAGAATGCGGGCGTAGATGCCGAGAAAACGGTCTGACGTCAGGCGCTTGGTCGCTTTTTTCATCTGCGGGTCGGGGAAGGTTATCCATATCTCGCTGACTTCGCCGGGAGCGAAGAAAGCGTCGATGAGTTCGATCGAGGTGCGCAGGAAGGCGACGTTCGTCATGCCCGAGGCCACGGCTTCGCTCGCACCGGTCCACATGCGCGCACCCTTGATGTCGACGCCAATATAGTTGCGGTCGGGACGGCGGCGCGCAAGACCGACGGTATATTCGCCCTTGCCGCATCCCAGTTCGAGCACAATCGGATTGTTGTTGCCGAAATAGCGTTCGTGCCATTGTCCCCGCAGTTCGAAGCCCTCGTTGCGCAGGCGCGAAAACGGATACTGGAAGACACAGTCGTATGTCTCCATATCGGCGAATTTCTTGAGTTTGTTCTTTCCCATTGCCGCTTATTTACGAATGATTTTGAGAGCTTCGCGCACACCGTCGAGTCCGTCGGCAACGACAATGAAGATATTGCCGTCACGGCCTTCGGTATCAAATGTCAGCCGGCATTCGGCTCCGTCTGTGGCGGTCGAGGCCAGGCAGCGGCCGTTGAGGTCATAAAGGCTCACGCGACGGTTTAGACAGCTGACGACAGTGAGAGTGTTGCCGTTGAAGTGTGCTTCGAGGCGTCGCGTCGTGTCAGTGACGGGCAAATCTACCGCATTGGTGTAGGTGGGCGATGTTATTTCGAATTCCTGCCACTGCGGGGCGGCTGCAAAGTCATGGAATGTATCGTCAGAGACATTGAGTTTGGCATTTGGCTGGTCGACGCCGCGCCATACGTCGCGGCCGGTCTGAGGCACGCCGGCGAGGTCAGAGGCCTCGACCTCGGAGAGGGCCAGACAGCGTGCCATGGCGTAATCACCGACAGTCTCGCAGGCTGCCGGCAGTGTTATCGAGGCGAGGTTCTCGCATCCGAGAAAACAGCCGGTGCCGAGTGTGGTGATGGCCGGTCCGAGATTGACGGTCGTGATTTCGCGGCAGTCGATAAAAGCATAGTCGCCGATTGTGGTCAGCTGTCTGCACATCCCGAGATCTGCCGTCGTCAGGCCCGTGTTTGCGAAAGCTTCGGCGCCGATAGCCGTGAGTTTTTCGCCGAACTCGAAGACTGTGAGTTTACGGCAGCCTGAAAAGGCCTTGGCTTCTATAGCCGTGAGGGCTTCGGCGCCTTCGACGGTTTCAAGGGCCGCACAGCCTTCAAATGCCGACGCCGGCAGCGTAGCTGTCGAGCTGAGGTATGCTGCCGTCAAGGTCTGACAGTTGCTGAAGAGATGCGACCCGAGCGCGGTTTTTTCGCTGAGCGTGACACTCCTGAGATTCTGACATCCGGCGAATGCTCCCGTGCCGGCCGAGTTGACATTGTCGGGCAGTGTCAGAGATGTCAGGGCCGTGCCCTCGAAAGCCATGTCGCCTATATTCAGGCCGGGTGTTGCGGGGAGAATCACCTCTTCGAGAGCCGTTCCCGCAAAAGCTCCTTCGGGGATAAGATTGGCTGCGAAATGTGACACACCGTTGATCTTCGTGCCTTCCGAAGCCAAAATCGTCACGTCGGCCAGATTGAGCGCGGTGAGCGCCGGCATCGAAGTGGCGATAAAATTGAAATCTGTGGCGTCAGCCTGTCCTGTCAGCTTGAGTTCGGTGACTGTGGCCGGATTGTCTACCAGTGTCCCGAGCGTTCCGGCTTCATTGATATTGACCGTGACGGCCCCGGCGCAGACGTATGCGGCCAACGAAAGGAATATTGTTGTAGAAAGACGATTCATAAAGGAATACAAGTTTTTTTGTATCACAAAATTACATAAATTTTCCGTCAGACTCTCAATAACGGCTAAAAATATCGTCAGAATGCCGAAATATGGTGTAATAACAGGCGGAAATAACAAAGGCGGCCGTGTGAGCCGCCTTTGTTTATTGTCGATGGCTGATGCAAGGGCTGAACCCTTGCTCCATAGGTTATTACTTCACGAGGATTTTGCTGACTTTGCTGCCCTGACGGCGGATATAGAGGCCGTTTTCGGGGTTGGCTACGCGTACACCCTGGAGGTTGTAGTATTCGACGGGTTCGTTGGCATCGAAGTTGATGTCTTCGACTGCGCCGACTTTGTCAAGACCTACAGTGAGCGAGAAGATGTCGACGCGGTCGGTCGTTGTCTCGAATTTGGCTTCGGTGACGTCACCTGTGGCGAGCCAAAGAGCGTCTTCGGCGTCGTCGAGGGCTGTGCCGTTTTCAGTCATTGTTGTCAGTTTAGAGCCGACGAACGATACATATTTGAGGACATAGCCTTCGGCGGCCTTGACTGTGACCGAACCGCCGTTCTTGTAGAGACGGAGCTGATTGCCTTTGTTGTAGTCTTTGTAGAGACGTGTTGTTGTCGAGCCGTCGGTGAACGAGATGGCTGCGTTGCCTGCTGTGAAGGTGAGGTCAGAGACTACGATAGCGCCTTCCTGACCGTCGCCGGGGTTCTGCTGGGCGGGGTTGAGGGTTGTCGGGTTGACAAAGTCAAACATGGCTGTCTCGGCGACTGCGGGGAGTGCCTTGACGGTGTATGTCGCTGCCACGACTGAGCTGTTGACCATCTCTTCTTTAACGGCGAAGGCTTTGACTGTTGTTGTCTCGTTGATTGTGATGGGGCCGTTGTAGAGAGTCGACTGGATTGTGGGTTCTGTGCCGTCGAGGGTGTAGAAGATAGATGCGCCTTCAGTAGCACATGTGATTTCGACTGTTGTGCCGGCGGGAACGGTGCCTGCGGCTACCGAGAAGACGGGAGCTGCGACTACTTCCTGGCCTGAGGCGCTTGTGATCTCGACAGGATAGAGCTGAACGTTGCCGTTATAGACGGCTACGATGCCTTTGAGTGTGAGGTTCTCGCCTGTGGTGACGGTGACGACGTCATAGTAGCGTTCGTCGTTAAACTGGTTATAGAGCACTGCGCTGCCTGTAGCGTCGGTGACGGTGAAGTTACGGGCGTCAGCGCCGGCGGTGATTGTCACGTTGGTGACGACGTAGTTGTTGACCATGTCGGCCGAGAGTTCTTCGAGAGCGATTTCGTCAGGCTCGATGGCTGCGCCGGCTGTGCCTGCCTTGAATGTCTCGGCGACGAGGTTTTTCATCTGGAACTGGCCGTTGGTGCGGTTTTCGTAGAGACCTGTGATGCCGCCGGGGATTGTCATGCCGTTGGTATATTTCTCGGTGAGGTCACCGTAGACGAGGAGGACGCCGCTGTTGTCTTTGATGTAGAGATAACGGCCGTTCTGATATACTGCGTTGACGCTGCCGCTGATGGTGGTGTTGGCCTCGGTGTAGGCTGCGTCGAGGAAGCCTTTGATGTCGGCTACAGTCTTGTCTTCGGGTTTGGGCTCAGTGCTTTGGCCTACCTTGACATTGTCGACACACCATGTGGCGTAGTTGGCGTCTTCGGTTGCATAGAAGCGGAAGCCGATGTAGATTGTGCCTTCGTTGAGGTAGGGGGTGAGGTCGATTTCACCTGAGTTGACCCATTCAGAATAGCCTTTGTCGGGAGCTACGGCGATTGTGGGGTTGAGTTTAAAGTTGCGGGCGAGCTCGAGGGTGTTCGATGTCATGACGTAGGCCTCGAAGACTGAGGTTGTCGAGCCGTAGCCGTTGACCTGAGTGTCGAAGGTGAGTTTTTTGTCTGTCACCTTGGTGAGGTCGATGGCGGGCGAGATCAGCCATGCGTCGAAGGGAGGCTGGGTGCCTTTGTAGCCGGTCATGGCTGCATAGCCGTTGTTGTTGAATGATGTCTGATACCACTGTTTGTCACCTGACATCTTGACATTTGTCCAGTTGGCGGGAATACCCGATGTGAATGTCTCGTCAAGGAATGTGACAGGGCCTTCGGGGGTGGGAGGTGTCACTTCGCCGCCGCCACCTGTGCCGCCGTAGGTGATGGTCATCTTTTCTACACGGGCATGGCCGCTGCCAGAGCCGTTGGTGATTGTGAATGTTTTTGCATCGCCGGTCCATGTTGCCGTAGCGACATCCAGAGCGCCGGGTGTGGCGGTTGCAGCGGCGTTGAAAGGATTGCTCGAACCCATAGTGAAGACAACTTTTGTGATGTTGCCGTTGGTCGAGGTGAGTTCGAAGGTGTTGCCTGAATAGAGACGCAATGCGTTGCCGGTGGTGTAGTACTTGGGAGTGTTGTTGTTTGAGCCTTTTGTCAGTGTGGCGGAAATCTCGTCGTTGACCTTGATCGAGAGAACTTCCTGCGCGTTGGCATAACCCTGGGCTGAGAAGTCAAAGGTGACTTCGGCTGCAGAAGCGCTCCATGCCATAGCTGATACACAGGCTAATGAAAGTAAAAATTTTTTCATAAGGAGTTATTTTGGTTAATATGAATTGAAATAAGTCTCGTTTACAGCCGCAAAGATAGCGAATAAATTTGTATCTGTTTATATAATATAACTAAAAATTAACATGTTAAATCGAAAATCACGGAGATGACAATGGCGTCCGTTGCAGCGGACGCCATTGTCATGAGGCTGCCGTGAGACAGCCGTTTATTTTTTTGCCGGACGGTTGACATATCTTATCAGGAAGACCTCGGTCGGGAAATGGTCTGAGTAGCCGTTGAGATAGCTGCCCGAGGCGAAGGTGCGTTTGGGATAGCCCTGACGGTTGCCTTCGGTGTCTTTGAGGAAGTCTTTGTTGAGCACGTCGGCGCGGTAGAAGTGCCAGCGGTTGTCGGGCGTGTCGACAAGATTGCCGGATAGGATTATCTGGTCGAAAAGATTCCACTGGCTCTTATAGGCGAGGGTGCCTATGCCTTCGTCGAGCTTTTTCCACCAGGGATTGTAGAATTCGTGTTTGCCGACGTTTTTCATGTCACGTTTGGCTCCGAGCACTTTGGCGCATGATTTATCCATCGGGTCGTCGTTGAGGTCACCCATGATCATGACGCCGATTTCGGGGTCGATGCGCCACAGAGAGTCGGCGATTTCCTTACAAAGAGCGGCCGCGGCCTCGCGGTTGGGCGATGATTTCTCCTGTCCGCCGAGGCGTGAGGGCCAGTGGTTGACGATGACGGCGATGCGCTGGCCGAGTAGCGAACCGACGACACACATCTGGTCGCGGGTGCGGAATGGAATGGCTGTCAGACGGTGGTTGGTGACATTCTCGACCTTGAAATAACGCGGGTTGTAGAGCATGCCGACGTCGACGCCGCGGGCGTCGGGTGAATCGTGGTGGACTATCTGGAGATTCCACGGACGCAGGGCGGGACGGGCGACAAGGTCTTCGAGCACCGTGCGGTTCTCGATCTCGCTGACGCCGATGATGGCGGGCCCGTTGGGCGTTGTGGGCGATGTGAACTGAGAGATGGCATACGACAAGTTGTCGAGCTTGTCGTTATACTTGCGTGAATCCCATTTCTTCGGGCCTCCGGGCGTATATTCGATGTCGCGTCCCTCGGGATTGTTGGGAATGGTGTCGAAGAGGTTCTCAAGGTTGTAGAATGCTATGCCGGCCATCTGCATGCCGCGTTTGGCGTTCTGTGTCTGTGACCATGCCGCGGGGATTGCGATAAGAGCGGCGACCACGAGTGGAAGTAAGCGTCTCATTGATATTTTCGAGTATAAGGAATTTTTGAAATTTTTGCAAATCTACTCATTTATAAAATGCAAAACAAACAAAACCTTCAAAAGTGCCCGTCTATAAAACGCAAAATGTGCGATTCTGCGGAAAATGCCGGTCTATAAACGCAAAATCAAAAAAAGCGCCGGGCGGCATCGCCGGCACGTAGGCCGCGTCTCACTGTAAAATACGTCAGCGCTTCAACCCGCGCTGTCGCTATAGTTTTTTGCTGAGGTAGGCGCGGAGGGGTTCGTCGTAGTATTTGAGGAACAGACGCGCGAGGATGATGGCGCCGAGGCAGATTGCCACGGCGACGGGCCAGGTCTGCGCAAATGTGAGGCCTTCGCTCCACACGTAGGCATAGAAGAGGTACATCATCGGGTAGTGGATGATGTAGACGGGATAGGAAATGCTGCCAAGGAAGCGGCACACGCGGTCTGAGATGCCGCTGCCGTTGGGAGTCGAGGCTCCAATATAGACGACGGTGGGGAAGACGAGGAGGGTGCAGATGAGGTCGTAGCAGGCGTTGGCTATGGATTTGCTGCCGTCAGTGGTGATGTAGGGCATGGCGAGCATGGCGACAATCAGTGCCGAGCAGACGGCGAAGCCGCAGGCTCTGACACGCATGGGTTTGAACCCGCGAGCCATAAGGAGTCCGGCCGAGAATGAGAACGACAGCCTGAGCAGTCCGCCGACAAATCCGTAGTCGGCCATAGACCAGCCGAAGCCAGTATGATAGCTGCCGCTCATGTCTGAAAGGGTCCAGACAGCCAGTGCGACACCCGACAGGACTGTGAAAAGCCGCAGACCGCGGCGGCTGAGACGATGCAGCCACAGGGCGTAGCCGATGCTGCCTATATATTCGAAGAATAGCGACCAGCTCGGGCCGTTGAGCGGGAACATTTCGCCGTTGCCTCTGACCTCGGGCATTGTGCCCGGGAGCGCCGGCAGCATGAACAGGCCGAACAGAAACGAGGCGATGACGGCCGAGGTGCTGACAGCCGTGCCGTCCCATCGCTCGCAGCTCTGGATAATGAATGAAACGACGCCGAGCAGGACGCCGATGATGACCATAGGCTGCAGTCGTATGATGCGCCTGACGATAAAGCGTCCGGCGGTCATGCCGCGCTGCCAGCGGCTGTCGTATGCGTGGCCGATGACAAAGCCCGAGAGAACAAAGAAAAAGTCGACGGCAAGGTAGCCGTGGTTGAAACGCTGGTCGACGGGCGATGTGGCGAAAGCCTCGAAGACGTGATACCAGATGACAAGCAGTGCGGCGACGCCGCGCAGGCCGTCGAGAATCTCATAGCGATGACGCGGAGATGCTGCCTTCGGCGTCATAAAAACATATAGATTAAGGCGGTGAAGCCGATGAAGACGGTCGTCGCCATTGCGGCGGCCACGATGACGTCACGCACGCGGATAGTGATGGTCATGTCGGGAATCAGTGACGAGAAGGTCTCGGGCATCGCAAGCGAGCGTCCGATGAGCTTCTGGTCGCTGTTGTCGATGTCGCGGCGCTTGATAAGGCGCATGGCTGTGAGCTGCGCCAGACGATGGCAGATGAAGCCGTAGGCCGAACCGATGGTCGCGCCGACGAGTATGTCGCCCGGATAATGTACGCCGAGATACATGCGCGAATAACTGTTGAGCATTGCCCAGCCGAAGATGACGAGCGTGAAGCCGCGGCGCCGGACGACGAGCGACAGGAATATCGCCAGGGCAAACGAGTTGGCGGCGTGACACGAAGGAAAGCCGTAGCGGCCGCCCCGGTAGCCGTCGACGACGGTGACAAACTCGCTGAGCGGGTTGTTGAGATTGGACGGGCGCAGGCGCTCGAATATCGGGCGGAGCACCGTGGCGCAAGTCTGGTCGGTCAGGGCGATGGCGGCCACAAGCATCACGGCGAAGACGCCGGCGCGCAGCGGATTGTATTTTTTGAAGAAGAGTAAGAGAATCAGCGCATACATCGGCGCCCAGATGAAACGGCCGGTGAAGAGCATCATGAAGCGGTCGAGAAAGGGAGTATGGAAGCTGTTGAAAAACAGCAGCAACTGTGAGTCGAGATCTATCAGTGTGTCAAGCATGGTCAGAGGTCTGAGAGGTTATCATAAATTTTCTGAAGGCAGACGCGGGCGCGTCGTAGGGTTTCGCCGGCTGTCGGACCGGCAAGAACGTCGGGACGGTCGGCGTCGAGGTTATAGACGACGGTGTCTGTCGCTGTCACCATGCCGACGGCGTCGGTGTCGGTGAAGAAGGCGAAGTGAGGCGCGTCGCTGTCAAGCAGGTCTTTGCTGTAGATGAATTCGTCGTGAGGCAGACCGCAGAGCGCCAGGACTGTGGCGGCAAGGTCGGTCTGCGAACCGACGACAGGGACGCTCTCGCCACGGCGACGGAGGGCACCGCCGGTGAAGATGAGCGGGACGGTGTGGCGCAGGCGGCGGTCGGTGAGGTTGCGGGGCCAGACACCGTAGTGGTCGGGCACGATGATGACGAGGCTGCGGTCGTAGCGCGGCGATGCCGCGAGGCTGTCGACAAAGGCGCCTATGCAGCTGTCGCTGTAGGCGAAGGCGTTGAGGCGTTCGTCGTCAAACCGGCTCCTGAAGGGCACCTCGAACGGCTCGTGGCTGCTCGAGGTCTGTATGACGCGCAGGCGCGGCGACGACGTGGTGTCGGCGCGCAGTTCGTCAAGAGCGCGGGCGAACACGACGTGGTCGTGAGCG
>USIN01000048.1 GCA_900554715.1 uncultured Bacteroidales bacterium | reverse complement strand
GGGCAAGCTGCTTGCCATTACCGAAAATTATCCCGACCTGAAAGCCAACCAAAACTTTCTGGAACTGCAAGCCCAGCTGGAAGGCACGGAAAACCGCATCGCTACCTTCAGAGGCTATTATACCGCAAAGGTGAAAGATTATAATCTCAGAGTCAAACGCTTCCCGGGCAATATCTTCGCATCGTTCTTCGGTTTCGAGGCCAAACCTCAGTTTGAGGCTGACAGCGAGGCTCAATCAGCACCAAAAGTACAGTTCTGACCGATATGAAAAAATTACCGTTGCTATTGATGTTCGGCCTGATGGCCGTGGTTTTCGGAGCGCTTGTGTCGTGCGGCGACGACGATGACGATAATGAGGCATGGCGCAAGGCCAACAGCCAGTGGCTCTCTGAAATGCAGTCCCGCAAGAACGCCGACGGCACTCCTTATTATAAGGTAATCGTGCCAGACTGGGATCCGGCCAACTTTGTGCTTGTCCATTATTTCAATAATACAGAAGAGACGAAAGATAAACTCTCGCCCATCTATACGAGCGTCATCGACGTGCGCTACAAGCTTCATCTTTATAACGATGCGGCTGTCGACTCGTCGTCGACTCTCACGATCTGGGGCCCGGGCATCTATCGCGCCCAGCTCAGCAAGCTTGTGCCCGGCTGGGCAGCAGCGCTCTGTGACATGCACGTCGGCGACACGGCCGAGGTGATTGTCCCCTATCAGCTTGCCTATGGCACGACATCGACCACGTCGATGCCTGCATATTCAAACCTGCGTTTCAACATCCGTCTCCACGACATATATAAATATGAGGCTTCGCCGTATTGATGGCCGTGGCTGTTAATGATATGAAGGCCGTGAGTTGCTCACGGCCTTTTTTTTATCGGCTGCCTTGTTGAGCCGGAAGCAAAATGCGCCGCGGGGATTAGTCCCGGCGGCACATTTTGTTTTTTGGGGTAATAAAAAAGTCGACCCTCGGAGAGAGATCGACTTATGAATAAGTTTGAACGGGTTGCGTTGATTATTCAGCAGCGACAGCTTCAACAACTTCAGCAACTACTGTGTCAGCAGCAGCAGAGTCAACGGGAGCTACAACGGTGTCAACTTCAGCAGCGACAACTACTGTGTCTGCAGCAACTGAGTCGGTAGCTTCAGCTTTCTTTTCGCCGTTACCACAAGAGAAAAGTGATACGCTGAAAACAACAGCAAGTAATAAAACTAACTTTTTCATTTTTTCTTAAATTTTAAATTATAAAACAATACTTTTATGCTTCAAAAACGGTACAAAGGTATAGCAAAATTTTTAAACTGCAAAACAAAAATTGTCAATTTTTTATGAATATCTAAATATTATTGAAAATTAATTGTTTAGTAACCGTTTAAAGACGTGCTTTTTATGATTTGTTTAGGCTGTGTTGCGCTTTTAGCGATGCGACGATGTCGTTTGCCATTACCACAGCCTTGGTTATATGGTCGCAGATATGGTCGGCGCCTATGAGGCGGTCGATGCCGGCGTGCTCGAGAGATTCTTTAACATTAGGCTTGACGCCCGAGAGCACGATGTGGATACCCTCGCTTTGTGACGATTTGATGAGAATCTCGAGGTTGTGTAGGCCGGTGGCGTCGATGAACGATACTTTGCGCATGCGGATGATTCGCACTAACGGTTTGCTGCCTAAGGTCATGCGCATCATTTCGTCGAATTTTGTAGCGACGCCGAAGAAGAACGGCCCGTCGATCTCATAGACGCTCACGCCTTTGGCGACGTCGAGAACTTCGTGTTTGCCGAGGTCGGTGCCTTCGGCGACGTCAAGCTGCTCGGAGTATATCTTGATTTCTGTGTTTTCGGTGACTCGGCGCAGGAAAAGCACGACCGCCAGCAGCAGACCGATCTCGATGGCGATTGTCAGGTCGAAAATGACAGTGAGCAGGAATGTGACAATCAGCACCGATACATCGCTTTTAGGCGTCTTGAGGATGCCGGCAATAGTGCGCCAGCCGCTCATGTTGTATGCCACAACCATCAGCACGGCCGCCAGACATGCCATGGGCACGTAATTGATAAGCGGCATGAGGAATAGATAGATGAGCAGCAGGACGAGGGCGTGGACGACGCCGGCGACAGGCGTGCGTCCGCCGTTGGTTATGTTTGTCATAGTGCGGGCAATGGCGCCGGTGACGGGGATACCGCCGAAAAACGGCACTGTGACGTTGGCGATGCCCTGGCCGATAAGTTCGGTGTTGCTGTTGGTGCGCGAACCGGTCACGCCGTCGGCCACGGTGGCAGACAGCAGAGACTCGATGGCGCCGAGCACGGCGATGGTGAAGGCCGACGGCAGCAGCATGTTGATTGTGGCCATGTTCAGTTCGAAGCCGTGGGGCGCCGGGATGTCAGTGGCCATGTTGCCGAAGCGGTCGCCGATGGTCTCGACGCTGAAGCCCGGCACAAACTGTTTGAGAAGGTAGGCTGCTGCTGTGACGATGATGATGGCGATGAGAGCGCCGGGCAGTTTCTTGGATATGCGTGGCGCCGCTATTATAATAAGGAGCGAGACGATGCCGGTTGCCAGAGTGTAGAGGGATATATTGCCGAAACTTTTGAAATATAGACCCCATTTGGGTATGAACTGTCCGGGAATGTCCTTGAGGCCAAGGCCGAAAAAGTCATTGATCTGGGTCGAGAATATTGTCAGTGCGATACCGGCTGTGAAACCGACGACAATCGGGTAGGGGATAAACTTGATGACTGTGCCCAGATGGAAAAGCCCCATGAGTATGAGTATCACACCGGCCATGAACGTGGCGATGGCGAGGCCGTGGAGGCCGAACTGGGCGATGATGTTATAGACGATTACGATGAAAGCGCCTGTCGGACCGCCAATCTGGACGGTGTTGCCGCCGAAGAATGATACGAGAAAACCGCCGATGATGGCCGTGATAAGACCGATTGTCGGACTGACGCCCGAGGCGATACCGAAAGCGATAGCAAGAGGCAGGGCGACGATGCCTACCACGATTCCCGCGATGACGTCTTCTTTCAGCCGTGTCATGTCGTAATGGCGCAGACTGCTGAAAATCTTCGGGCGGAAATCAATAGAACCCGTTAGATTCATAAAATTAAATTGTACCTGATGAATTACTTTTTTACCTTAAAACTGGTCGCAAAGGTAGCGATAATTTCCAAAATAAACAAAAATTGGCTAAAAAGGTTAAAAATTGGGCAGAAGGCTAAGAGGACTATTATAGCTAAAATAGCTAAGTTAGCTAAGATAGCTATTTTTTTTTGACCAATTTTTTTTGATTCATGAACCATTTCGCGGGGCGGGGTGTTATAATGACAAGAAAAGGCATTTTACTGACTTTATTAAAAAGCCAAAACCACCAAAATGATGACCTTTTCACGGCCCGTCTCTCCTCAGAGCGGGCTTTTTTTGTATATTTGCAGAAAATATCTTACCAATCATCTTTTAACCAATTTCTTTTGACCATGAAATCAAGATTGATTCCTTTGTTTTTGGCCGGAGCGGCGCTGTTTGGCGCGTGCTCTAAGGCTCCGATGACCACAACTGTCGCATGGCAGTCGCTCGGTAACGAAAGCGACAGTGTCGGCGATTATTATATCCAGCGTTTTGCCGTCACCGGCAATCTTGATTTCGACCGTCTGGCGTTCAATCAGTTCGCCCGCAAGATGTCGTGCCTCAACCCCGAGGATACACTCATCGAGATTGTCCCCGGTTATTATTGCGTGGCGTCGCCGCGTTTCAAGGCCGCAGCCGAGGGTGACACTGTCTTTGTCGACATCATGACCCGGGCCGCGCTCCACAGCATGCGCTATGTGCCGGGCACAGTCCATATAGTCAAGGCTGACGGATCGACGGCGCCTGCCGACTATACGATCGGTGACATCACTGCCGACCGTTGTCTCTGGGCTACGGCCAAGCGCGACCGTATGCCGTACGGCGATAAGTTTTATGACCTCAATGAGTCTCTCGTCGGTGGCGCTGCAGGTGTCTATGACGTGGTGCCGTCTTTCAAAAAGGTAACGCTGACCGGCGGCACGGCTTCGGCCAAACCTGTCATAGTTTCCGAGACTATCGACGGCAATGGCGATACATATAATATAATAGTGAGCGGCGACACCGCGCGCGTCGTTGCGCCTGCTAAAATGATGAAACTGGCAATGGCGCGCTGCCGCGCTCTTGTCGAGGGTTTCACGGGCGAGACCGTTCCGGCAGCTGTCATCGAGGACGCTCCTGATTTCGAATACCGCGGTCTGATGATCGATATCGCGCGTAACTATCAGACTCCGGCTCAGATGAAGCGTATACTCGACATGATGGCGCGGTATGGTCTGAATCATCTCCACTTTCATTTCGCCGATGACGAGGCGTGGCGTGTCGACATACCCGGTCTTCCCGAGCTTGTCGCTGTCGGCGGCCGTCGCGGCTATACCCTTGACGAACACGATTTTCTCGCGCAGCTCTTTACCGGCGACGGCAACCCCGCCAACCTCGGTAATTCGAGCAACGGCTATTTCTCGGCCGAAGATTTTATCGACATGCTTCAGTATGCCGATTCCCTCGGCATCAAGGTCATGCCTGAAATAGAGTCGCCGGGTCATGCCCGTGCTGCCATCAAGGCCATGGAAAACCGATATCGCCGCACAGGCGATGCGTCGCTGCGTCTGACCGAAGACGGCGACTCGTCGGTTTATACCAGCGCCCAGTCTTTCCATGACAATGTCATGAATCCCGCACTCGAGTCGACTTATAATTTCATGGCCAAGGTCTTCGACGGCGTCATCGAGCTTTATGCCCGTGCCGGTGTCGAGCTCCCCGCCATCCATATCGGCGGTGACGAAGTGCCGCGCAACGCCTGGGGCGGCAGTCGTGCCGTCGGCGAGCTGATGGCAGCCGAAGGCCTTGAAAATGACAAAGAAGTGCATGCCCGTTTTATCCGCCGCATCAACGACTATCTCTCCTCTAAAGGTGTGAAGATGTCGGGTTGGCAGGAGATTTCGTCGGGTCATCCCGCTGAATACAATGCCGCCGTTTCGCCCAATGTCTATTCGGTCAACAGCTGGACTCAGTCGTCAGATAAGCCCGATTCACATTCGCGCCAGGCACTTGAGGGAGGTTATCCGCTAATTCTCAGTAATGTAAATCATTTCTATCTCGATATGGCCTATAGCTGGCATCCTCATGAACTCGGTCTGACATGGGGCGGTACCGTCGACGAATTTGACGCTCTCGCCGGCTATCCGGCGCGTCTTGTCGAGGTCAAGCCCGGTGACAAGAGTAAGATTTTCGGCGTGTCGGGTCAGTTGTGGGCCGAGACACTGCGTGACCCGCAGACCCAGGAGGCTCTGCTGCTGCCGAAGATGCTTGGCATGGCCGAGCGTGCCTGGAATGCCGACAGCACCTACAGCGACGCTGCGTTCAACGCTGTTGTTGCCGCGCACGAGATACCCGTATGGGAATCGCGTGGCTACAACTATCATCTGCGTCAGCCCGGCATAAAGCTTGCCGACGGCAAAGTCATGCTCAACGGCGCCTATCCCGGCATGGGCGAGATCAGGTATACTCTCGATGGGACCAATCCGACGGATGCGTCGGCGGTCTACGAAGCGCCGTTCGCGCTTCCCGCCGGAGTCGGCCAGATTCGTGCCGTCTACTTCCTCAACGGTAAAAAATCAGTGCCGTCAATACTCTTTGTTGACTGATATTTCTATATTTGAAATAAAAGCGCCGCTGAGACATTCTTGGTGGCGTTTTTTTATTTATAAAGAACTGTAAAAAGTATAGTTAAAACCGTTAAATAATATTAACAGGGGGGGGGTAAAAGTTATGATTGCTAAAAAGAATTATTAATTTTGCATTTGCTATAGGCAAGTTTGATAGGCTGTTGACCTATGGCGGCCTGATGAGATGACACACAGAGGCCGGATTTGTGCGAGAAAAAAACGGGGTAGAGTCCGTATAGTCAGCATTCGTCCGGTGCGGCTTCAGAGCCGCAGTTGCCGCAGGTATGATTTGCAAAGAGAAAGTAGAACTATAACTAAAGAAAGACATAAAATAAGAGATAACGATGAGACACTATCTCCGCATGATAATCATGGCGGCTTTCGCACTTAGCGCCGTAGCCGCCGTCTCCAGGGACTGGTCGGTCAAGACCAACCTGCTGTCAGACGCGACATTGTCTCCGGCGGCGTCGGCCGAGATGACCGTCGCTCCCAAGTGGTCTGTCGAGCTGTCGGGGAGCCTCAACGCCTGGACGCTGTCTGGCGGCGAGAAGCGCTGGAAGCACTGGGCCGTGCAGCCCGAGGCTCGCTACTGGTTCTGCCGTCCTTACGCCGGACATTTCGTCGGGGCACACCTTTTGGGGGGCCAGTATAACATCGGCGGGCTCGACATGGGCTTCAAGTTCCTGGGCACCGACTTCGGCAAATTAAAGGACTACCGCTACCAGGGGTGGTTCGCCGGCGCGGGCATAGCCTACGGCTATTCGTGGATCCTCGACCGCCACTGGAACCTCGAGGCCGAGATAGGCTTCGGGTGGACCTACACGCGCTATGACCGCTTCGAGTGCCGCGACTGCGGCAAACGTCTCGAGAGCGACCGTCCTCACAACTACGTCGGGCCGACCAAGGCAGCGATCAACCTTGTCTATGTATTCTAAAACGTCACGGCAATGAGAAAGACCATAATACTGATACTTGCGGCCCTTCTGAGCTCCGTATCGGCTCCAGCCGCCGACCGCACCGTCATCGGCGGCCTGGTTCCCGTGGAGAACCTCGACATCACCCGCAACAACAGCAGACTCTATATGACGATGGACTTCGACCTGTCGGAGCTTAGGCTTCGCAGCGACGAGGACATCACGCTGACGCCCGTTGTGATGACCCCCGACAGCAGCGAGTCTGTCGTATTTGAAAGCGTCGTCATCGCGGGTCGCAACGCCTACTACCAGCATCTGCGCCACAACGACCTGGGCGGCGCGCGCCTCTACCGCGCCGGAGAGCAGGAGACCCTGCGCTACACGGCCCGGGGCGACGATGCCGCGTGGCTCGACGACGCCGTCGTCAGAGTGCGCCTCACCGAAGGGTGCTGCCTCCGGAGCAAAGAACGCAGCGGCGAGATAGCGCGGCTTCGACGTCCGCGGTTCACGCCCGTCTACAACTACATGACCCCCGTGGGCGACTCCGTCAAGGTGCGCGACCTCTCGCGCAGGGCTTATATCAACTTCCCGGTCAACCGCACCGAGATGTATCCCGACTATATGACCAACCCTCAGGAGCTCGCCAAGATCATCCACACGATAGACTCCGTCAAGAACGACCCCGACATCACCATCACGTCGATCTTCATCAAAGGCTTCGCCTCGCCCGAGGGCCCGTGGGACAACAACGTGCGCCTCGCCCGCGGCCGTACAGCCACGCTCAAGGAATACGTCGAGACCCTCTACAAGTTCCCCCATGACTTCATCAAGACCGCCTACGAGCCCGAAGACTGGGAAGGCCTGCGCGACTACCTCGTGCACTCGTCGCTGGCCAACCGCGACGCCCTGCTTGCGATAGTCGACTCAGACCTCGAGCCCGACGCCAAGGACCATAAGCTGCGGCGCGACTTCCCCGTCGACTACAAGCTGATACTGACGACGGTCTACCCGTGGCTGCGCCACTCCGACTACCGCATCGAGTATGTCATCCGGTCGTTCACGACGCTTGAGGAGATACTCCACGCACTTCGGACGGCACCCCAGAAGCTGAGCCTTTCGGAGTTCTACCGCGCCGCCCAGAGCATGCCCGTGGGCTCGGCCGAGTATAACGAAGTGTTCGAGATCGCCGTCAGGATGTATCCCGAGGATGTCGCCGCCAACCTCAACGCCGCCAACACGGCGATGCGCCGCGGCGACTATGAGGCGGCCCGGGGCTACCTCGACAAGTGCGGCGACGACCCGACGGCCGTATATGCCCGCGGCATCCTCGCGGCACTTCAGGAAGACTATGACGCCGCCGAAGAATGGTTTGCCCGCGCGGCAAAACTGAAGGTCGCCGACGCCCCGACCGCCCTGAGCCAGATAAAAGCCATCAAAGAATATAACCGCGACTACATGTCGTCCGGTAAATAAGCCGACAAATAAGCCGACAAACAAGACAACAAGACAACAAGACAACAAACAATCAATCAAATTATAAACCAACCAAATTACAAACAATGAACAAGTATTTCAAATTCATGTCTGTAGCAGCGGTGGCCCTTCTGGCCGCAGCATGCAGCAGCGACGAGCCCAACGGCGGTCCCGACACGACCGGCAAAGACGGCCAGGCTTTCATGAAAGTCAGAATCAACTATGCCGACGGCGGCCGCGCCACAGCCGGCGCCTTCGAGAACGGCAGAGACTTCGAGCACACAGTATCGACCGCCCGCTTCTTCTTCTATGACGACCAGCAGAACTATGTGACCGAGGCCAGCGTATGGAATGGCGGCAACCCCAACCCGGCCAATCCCGACAACATCGAGTATTTCGGCAACAATGTCCTCGTGCTTAGCGGTCTCGACAACAACAACTTCCCCAAATACATGCTTACGGTGCTCAACGCTCCTGCCGGCTTCACCTCTAAGATGACCCTTCAGGAAACAGCCGACGATATCTTCGCTCAGGCAGCCGACAAAACTGACGGCGGCATCTACAGCGGCAGCAACTTCATCATGTCGACCTCTTCATACGGCCGCACCGACGCCGACGAACCCGCCTTTGTCAACGTCCTCACCACCGGCAACTTCAAGCTCAGCGCGTCAGACGCCCTCGCAGAAAACAATTCGGTCGAGGTATATGTAGAGCGCCTTGCCGCCAAAGTATGCGTAGGTGTCGACAATGAGGCCGAAGGTCTTGTCTACGATGCAGAGAAAGGCATGTATAAACTGAGAATCACTGTCTCGGGCGACCCCAACGACCAGGATCAGGACGGCGACAACATCGGCGCCGCCGACGTCTATATCAAGTTCAACGGCTGGGCCCTGTCGAACACCCGCAAATCGACCCATCTCTGCAAAGACATCGCCAGCGTCACCGCCGGACTTACCTTCAACTGGGACAACGCCGCCCGCGGCTTCTTCCGCAGCTGGTGGGGCGCCTCGGTAGGTTACGGCAGCGCCGTCAGCACCGCCGACCTCAACCAGTTCAGCTTCAACGAGCTCAACAAAAAATTCTACAACGAGATGGCCGCCGGCGTCGACAACGACACCTACAAGACCTATGTAGACTACTGCGCCGAGAACACCAACACCGCCGAGTACTTCAACTCAGGCAAGAAAGACGCCAACGGCAACGACCTGGTCGATCCCCGTTTCGTAACCTCAGTACTCCTTGGTGCCACCACCTATATGGAAGTAACCGAAAACGGCGTGACAGAGCTCAAGCCCGTAGACCTTATCCTCTACAACGGCCTTTACTTCACAGATAAAGCTCTCCGCGACTATGCCATGCGCTATGTCCAGGGTCTTGACAAACTCAACTACTACACCAAAGTCGACGGCAAAGAAGAATACCACCAGCTCTCGGCCGACTTCGCCAAAGTCCTGACCACAGGCGAGAACGCATCAGACGTCAAGGTCGTAGCCGACGAGACCGCCTTCACCGGCAAGACCATCTACACCAAGAATGCCGACGGTAACGGTTATACCCCCGTCGCCGACAACGCCACCGTCATCTCGGCCCTCAACACCTCGCTTGCCAAAGTCGAAGGCGCCACAGGCTACAAAGATGGTCAGATGTACTACAACATTCCTATCGAGCACCACTACGAGGCCAGCGGCAAGGCACTCGAAGAAGGCGAGTACGGCGTGGTTCGCAACCACTTCTATCAGCTTACCGTCAACAGCATCAAGCGTCTGGGTCACGGTGTCTATGATCCCACGAAAGACATCATCCCCGACGAAGAGGAAGATCCCAAGTACTACGTCGGCGCTCATATCAACATCCTCTCTTGGAAGGTTGTCAAGCAGAACGTCGAACTCTAAACAGTCGAACCCTAAAACAATATACAGCCGGAGCGCCCCGTCTCAACGACGGGGCGGGGCGCCGACGGCTTTCCTTCAATTCACAATGCACAATGCACAATGCACAATGCATAATGCACAATTAGACTAATTAGACTGATTAGTCCGATAGGCTCATTCAAAATTCAACATTCTCAATTCAAAATTCTCTCATTTCTCTCTTCAGCCGCGA
>USIN01000047.1 GCA_900554715.1 uncultured Bacteroidales bacterium | reverse complement strand
CTTTCCGTGCCGCTGAATGCGTGCAGCCGGCTCGAGGCCGTCGTCAGGAGCAAGGCGGTTTTTGCCGACCCCATCGTGCCGTAACGGAAATATAGTTTACCTTTTCGATTCATTATGCAGGCTCTGAAATTTTCTGTAAAGGTAATAACAAAAATCCAAACCGCCGCTTCCCGAGATGAAATTATGCTTAAAATTGAGCCTAAGCCCCCTATCGCCACAACTGCCGCCCAAATGACCGCCTCCAGCCTCATACAAATAAGCCCCGCCCCATCGATTTGCAATTCGCGAATCGCGAATTTATACAGCTTATTTACTGTTTATATGCCATTTAAGCAGCATATAAGTAATTTAGATGCTACCGCTGAAATGGTTTAGTATCTCAATTATATAATCGACACGGTCATAGTCGCCATAAGGCAACATACATTCAATCTCCTCACGACAGTTAGGACGCTGAAGCATTTCTGCAGCCCAGGAAGAAATATACCCGACAAGAATAGTGTCTTTTTCATTGTCGAACAGAGTTTTTATATCTGCGCAATTATTAACGACGTATATAAAATCCTCGAAATCATGGGAAAATCTCAAATCATCACCGCCTCGCCCCTTTATCGCCTCTATTTTTGTAGCAAGGTAATAGAGCGTCGGCAAAATATAGATAGCACTGCCGTCAGGCAATTTATGGATCAATCTATGTTGGAAACCCGGGCGATACCATCGGTTGGTAAAACCGAGGATAGTGTCTCGATCTGGCATTATGTCAACAATCTCGCCATTATATTTCCAACGGCAAATAACACCTGACTCTATATCATTGATGAAATGGCGCTTGCGCAGCAAGTTCTCAAACTCTTGCAGACTGCCATAGGTAGCCGTTTTTATAACGCAATCGACATCCATTGTCGGGCGTATGTCTGTCGCTGCTGAGTCATCGGCATATAACTCTGCAACTGAGCCACCGACAAAAACAACGTCACGACCTAAATCACCGAGACCGTCTGCAATAATTTTTAATCGCCGAATATTACTTGACATCGTAGGTTGAAAGAATTGAATCGAGTTCTACTTTCGCGAGTTCCACTTCTCTAACCCGCCCTATTCTGAAAATATCGGCAATGGCGAGAAGGCTGTGCAACATCGGGTCAATCCGCACAGCCTCCGGCACAGTCCGGTAAAGCGGAGTTATCGCTTCGCCTCTGAGATTGCCTTTGGCATCCGGCCACACATAAACATCATTGTCCGACAAAATCTTATCATTCATCGGAGGTGCCGATATAGCGGTCGCTATTCCACGGACCTTTGCCTGAGGTTGAGCCGGGAAGACATATTTCAGCCCGTGAATCATAAATTCTTTTAAAGCCAAAATATTAACCCGCTGTTTAAGATTGTCAATCAAACGGGCCATTCGGCAACGTTCAAGAGCCTCGGAGACTTCTGACGCACTTATGCCAAGCTCTTTTGCTATCTGGGCATTGGTCATGCCACGCCCGGTCGAAGTAACTTTCTTCAACAAAATTACTATATCTTGTGGACGCATACCGTTGTGTGATTTAGTCATTTATAAATTAAATTTGCAATTCGCGAATTGCAAATTTAATTAGAAACAGCAAGAATAGCAAGGCTTTTGCAACTTTTTTCAAAATTCTTGCTGCAAGAATACATTATTTACGGTAGATATAGCGGGCGAGGCCGTAGAGGAAGCGGGGAAGCGCCGGAGTATAGTCGAGGATGCGGTCGACCCAGCCCATGCGGCTGTCGCAGAAACGTACGACGATGCCGACAAAGACCATAGCGAAGAGCGTGCCGGGGCCGACGACGTTCCACAGCCAGCGCCCGAAAAACGCATAGCAGAGCGCCACAGCACCCGCGACAAGACATATGTCGACGACAATCTTGGCTTTGTCAAAAGCGACACCGGTCGCTTTGCTGATGGCCGCGGGCACTCCTTCGCCAGGCATCGTCACCGAGCCACATCTTATCTCGACCGAGATGCCGACACCAAGCACAAGGCAGCCGGCAAGCTGCGTCAGAATCTTTGACCACAGCGTGTCGCATACGACCGACTGCGTCAGCCACATATTGACGTCAAGCAGAAAACCGAAGAAAAAACCGATCAGAAGCTGAAAGAGCTGCACAGCCTCGAAACGGCGACGCAAGACGAGTATCTGTATCGCCACAAGGACGACGTTCATAAGATAAGTATATTCGCCTATCGACAGCCGGGGCGCCTGAGCGCTGTCGCCGGCGAGGGTCATGGCGAGAGGTATGGCAGAAATGACACTGCTGCCGAAATTCGACCTGACACACAAGGCGACGCCGAGAGTCATCACAAACAGCGAGACAATCAGCATCAGGTGCTGCCAGATAAATGATATGACACGGTCTTTTAATGCACTTTGCGAATCACATGACGAATCTGTTCCCTTAGAAATAATATCTTTACTCATACCTGTTATATTATCCTATTATTTTATTGCGTTCTCCCGTAACCGATACGGGATTCCTATTGCAAAAGTACAAAAAAATCGGCCCGTTGTATTGCACCATTCAGCCGACATGACTAATTTTGGCGCACAATAAAGAAACAATCATCATGAAACCACGCAAAACGCCCTCGATCACCTTAATTCTGCTGTTTGTTATCCTGACCGTAGTACCCTCACACGCTCAAATGCTTAAAGGCAAATACATCATTGCGTCAAAAGCCGACATGGAATATGTTCTTGCCGTGCCTAACAGCCGATATAACAATGGTCAAAAGCTGATATTATGGGAATATCACAGCGATTATGCCGACCAAAAATTCAAAATAAACAGAGAACACGACAACATAATCTCGATAATGCCGGCTGACGCCACCGACAAACTCTTAGCCATTCCCGAAAGCAAGATCGGCGAAAATTTTATAACAATACTCTGGCAACGCACAAATGGCAATGAACAATACTGGCAGATTGAACATATTAGCGGCTTGATCTACGTCATACGAAGTCGTCTCAATCCCGACTATGTACTCGCCGTCTGCGGCACTCCGGGCAATAACAGCGACGTCGTCATACAACGTTACACCGGCTCCGAAAATCAGAAATGGGTCATCTTCACGACCGACAGCAAATTCTACCCCACCTACAAATTGACCTGCGACCACAATAAATAAGCCCAAAGACATCAGCATGTAAGGAATCCTTACCAACCTTTCAGTCGAGCTGCAGTCTGCGGTCTTCGGAGACAGAGAGTACGCCTTTGACATCGCCGTAGTATTCTTTAGCGGCAGAGACAGTGCGTCCGGCAGGAACTGTGACGGCGATAGCGTTGATATTCTGATATATGTATATGACTTCCGAACCGTAGGATTTGGCAATCTCGAGCAGCGCGGCGTTTCCGGCCGCAGGGTCATAAAAAATAATGAGATTTTCGCACGGCGCATCGTCGGCGACAGTTTTGGCTGACAAGCATGAAGAGATGGCCACGATAAGTAACGGCGATAGTATTTTAAGAATAAGTCTCTTCATAACAGAGCATTATTCGTAGTCGATGCGCTCGATTCTGAAGATGACGGGGCGGGTGCCGTCATTGCAGCAGGCAATCGTGTATCAAGGGGTCAGTAGAAAATTGCTGGGGATAAAATTTTCGTAGCCACAAAGTAATAACGAACTTTGTGGTATGGAAAACGAATATTTACAGATGCTGGCGCAGATAGTTCTGCCCGCACAGATACTTGATTACTTTACAATCGTCGGCATAGAACAGACAGAATCGGAGATACATATAAGTCTGGATGAGAAGATGAATCCGGAGCTAAGCGGAGATGTTCATTTTGAATCCAAAGGCTTCATGGATGCCGTCAGTGTCACGGATTTCCCCATAAGAGACCATAAGGTGATTCTTCGGGTTCGACGCAGGCGCTGGACCGATACCCGTACGGGCAAGAGCTTCAGCTTACCCATAAATCTCGATGTCGTAGCCAAAGGCACACGTTACTCCAAAGAATTTGGAGCTTTTTTAAAAGAAACGTATGGAGACATCCCCGGTGACCTGCCGTACGCTTGAGGAATTCTATCACATAGACGGTCATACGTTTGAGAAACAGTATAAGGAGTCTCTGAGCGGCTATCGCGAGTGGGAGCAGCTTGAACACGCCGATGAATGGCTGCTGTTTGCCGACAATATCGGTCCCCGGCTGGCGATAGATGAATCCTCTCTGTCCAACGGCGAGTTATACACCTTTGTCACCAACCGCGATGCCCGTACAAGAGAGCGGTCACTGGTGGCCGTCGTAGCGGGTACAAAATCTGAAGATGTTATCGCTGTGCTGCTGCGTATTGACGGGGATAAACGTAATGAGGTCACGGAAGTTACCCTTGATCTGTCTGATTCAATGCATAAAATTGTCCGCACGGCTTTTCCTAAAGCCAGTCGTGTCATCGACCGGTTTCATATCCAGAAGCTTGCCTGTGATGCAGTCCAGGAACTTAGAATCAGGCACCGCTGGAATGCCATACAACAGGCCAACGACGAGATGGAGGAAGCTAAATTCAAAGGAGAGGAATATGTCCCGTTCCGATATCCTAATGGCGACACCCGCAGGGAACTGCTCATCCGGTCGCGTTACCTGTTGTTCAAGTCTGCCGATAAATGGACTGACAGGCAGAAACAACGGGCCCGAATACTGTTTGAGGAATATCCGGACATACAGGAGGCATACGGACTCTGCCATTCCCTGCGGATGATATTCTCAAAGAACACAGTCAAAGATGCGGCACGGCTGGCGATGGCCAGATGGTACAATAAGGTGGAGGAAGCCGGATTCCATTCATTCAACGTCATTGCCGCCACATTCCACGAACATTACGATGAAATACTAAACTTCTACAACCATCGCTCTTCAAATGCCATGGCCGAGTCGTTCAATGCCAAAATCAAACTATTCCGGGCTAATCTCAGAGGTGTTGCTGACAAGAAGTTCTTCCTTTTCCGCATCGCTAACCTGTATGCGTATCCCCACTGATTTTCTACTGACCCGTATCAAGCACCGTAACCTTTACTTTATGTTTCATCGTCAAATCTGTTACGCTATTATTCACAAAATATATGAAAAGAAAAAACCGCAAGAATCGAAAATCAATTGCTTGCGGTTTTTAAGAGTGTCCGAGATGAGATTCGAACTCACACAGCCTAACGGCCACTACCCCCTCAAAGTAGCGTGTCTACCAATTCCACCACCCGGACATTTAATCATTCTTTGTTGTCTGAGACTGATTTGAGCGAAAAACGGGACTCGAACCCGCGACCCCGACCTTGGCAAGGTCGTGCTCTACCAACTGAGCTATTTTCGCATTAAATCAATGTTCGTTTTTTGCTTTTGCGATGCAAAGTTATGGCTTTTTGACGAAACTGCAAAATGTTTTGATGATTTTTTCGCAATATTTTTTCACTTTATTTTTAAACACGCTGACTCTCAGAATGAAAAAAGACGCATTTTTCTGACTTTTTTTTTCAAAGAATCGGACTAAGGAGCCGTAGAATCGATTCAATCGATTTTTTTATCAGCGGACGGCGGTGCCATTCCTCGGGCCGGATGCGGGTCGACTGCTTCATGTCTTCGCGGAACATCGCCGTCAGCCGCGCATTGACTTCGCGTGAATACATGAACATGTTTGACTCGAAATTATGCTCGAAACTGCGAAAGTCAAAGTTTGTCGAACCCACCGATGAAAATTCGTCGTCGACAACGATGGTTTTGGCATGCAGCATCCCCGGCTCATACATGTATATCTTTATGCCGGCGCGAAGGCATTCGCTGATATATGAGGCCGTGGCATAGCTGAGCATGGCCGAATCGCCCCGGCGGGGTATCATGATGCGCACGTCGACATGCGACAGCGCGGCTGTCTGGAGCGCTTTGAGCAGGCCCTCGGTCGGCAGGAAATAAGGAGTCTGGATATAGACGCGCCGTTTGGCGTTGGAGATGGCTTTATGGAAGACGTAGGCGATATTGCTCCACTGCGAGGTCGGACCCGACGTGAGATGCTGCATGTAGACATCAGGTCCCGCGGGCGTGACCGGACCTGCGGGGTCGTCGGCTATGAGAGGCTGCCCCATGAAATGCCAGTCGACGGCGAAAGAATATTGCAGCGACGATACGACCGAACCGGTCACACGCAGATGTGTGTCACGCCAGCAGCCGAATTTGCCACCGTCGATATAGCGGTCGGCGATGTTCATGCCGCCGATATAGCCGACACGGCCGTCGATGACGACAATCTTGCGATGGTTGCGCCAGTTGATGCGTGTGCCGAAAGGCGGAAACGATACCTTGAAGAACGGATAGGCCAGGATGCCGGCCTCTTTCATCTCCCTGAAGAAGCTGCGGCGCACTTTGAACGAACCGACATGATCGTAGATGAGCCTGACAGCGACGCCGGCGCGGGCGCGCTCGATGAGGATGTCCCTGATCTCGCAGCCTATCGTGTCGTCCTCGAATATATAGTACTGCATGTGGATATATGACGTCGCAGCGCGCAGGTCGCGCTTAAGGCTCTCGAACTTCGAGGCGCCGTCGCCGAAAATCTCGACCTCGTTGCCCACATAGACATGGGCGCCCGTGAGCGAGCGGGCGAGATAAATCTGCTGACGCGACTCTGTCGAGAGGTCGAGATGACGTATCCTGACAGGCGCCGCACGCTCTTTGCGCTTGAGACGCCGGCGGTTGCGGCGTGAAATCATGCGCGTGTTCTTGATGCTGCGGCCGAAAAAGAGATAGAGCACTATGCCGACGATGGGCAGCAGAAACAGGACTGTGACCCACGCCAGCGACTTAACGGGATTACGGTTTTCAGAAATTATGACGCCTATGATTGTGATGACCGTGGCGAAATAGACAGTCCAGAAAACGTAGTAAATCCAGCCGAGGTTAATATACTGCATCCAAGACTCAAACATAGCACAATGTTAAACATAAATTATGGAAGAGCCGCCATCATTAACTTTAATTAACTTTAACATAACAACCGAGGCTCATCCGATAAATGTTTCACTTGTTTTAATGCCGGAGGGTTTGAGCTTAGCGATATTTTGACTACTTTTGCGTTTGAGTTGCCATGGCCCCACGACGGCGGCGTTGCCATAGGCAACCGTTTTCTATTTAAAAGCTGAACATGAAGATATTTTCAAGCGAAAATATTAAAACGATAATCGAAGAGTCTATCGCCGAACAAGGCATAGAAATGATTGACTTCATCGACCGCGTGGGCGAGGCCGTGACGACCGAAGTGACGGCCATGGCATCGGCGACGCAGCGCATAGTCATCTTTGCGGGCTATGACAACTGCGGCGCATACGCCCTGACGGCAGCCACGTTTCTCAACCACTTGGGCTACAAGCCTGTCATCTATCTATTCAACATCGGCGGCAACCGTCTCAACCGCGAGTGCGAGATGGCACTGCGCCGTTTCAGAGAGATGTGTCCCGAGGGCAACATCGTCGAGGTCACCGGCCTGCGCTTCGCGATGCCCGAGCTCGACAGCGACTGCGTCATCGTCGACGGCCTCTTCGGGGGCGACCATACCGAGCCGCTAACCGGCGGCTACCAGCACATGGTCAGAAACATCAACGAATCGGGTGCGGTCATCATCTCAATCGACACCCCCTCGGGTCTGGCCTCCGACGCCATGTCGGGACTCATAAACCGCAATATCATACACGCCGACCTCACGCTGGCCATCGGCCTGCCCCATCTGTCGTTTTTCACGGCTGAAAACGCCGAACTCGTCGGCCGCTGGAAAGTTATCGACATCGGCCTCAGCCGCGAGGCCGTCGCGCGAGCCAAGACATCACACTATCTGATAGAACGGCGCGACATCAACCGTCTGCTGCCCGTGAGGATGTTCAACTCGTCGAAAGCCGACTACGGCGACGCCATCATCTTCGCCGGCTCATACGGCATGATGGGAGCCGCCGTGCTTGCCACAAAAGCCGCGGCACGCTCGGGCTGCGGCAAAGTGACGTGCCACTCGCCCCGATGCGGATATTTCATCATGCAGAGCTCGGTGCCGAGCGCGCTCTTCGAAAGCGACAGCGCCGACACCGCCATCGAGAACATCGAGCTGAGGCGCAACCATTCGGCCGTGGCCATCGGTCCCGGCATAGGCACAGCCGACCACACTATCCGCGCCCTCGAAAGCTTTCTCAAAGTGGCCGGAGCCAACAGCCGTCCTGTAATCCTCGACGCCGACGCCCTCAACTGCATCGCCCTGCGGCCTACAATACTCAACTATCTGCCCCCGCTGTCGGTGCTGACACCCCATGCCGGTGAATTCGACCGCATCTTCGGCCCGCAGCCCTCGTCGGAGGCCCGCATGCTCAAAGCCATCGAAATCGCCCGCTACTATAAGATAATCATAGTTCTCAAAGGATATTACACGGCCACAGTGCGGCCCGACGGCAAAGTATTCTTAAACTCGTCGGGCACGACAGCCCTTGCCACAGCAGGCACCGGCGATGTGCTGACAGGACTGATAGCCGGCATCATGGCCCAGGGCTTCAAGCCCGAGATAGCGGCCGTGGCAGGCGTTTACATACACGGCGTCGCCGGACGTATAGCCGAACAGACCAACGGCACCTACGGCACGACTGCCGACGACGTGGCCGACAGCATCGGCCGCGCAATCAAAAGCATAATGGATAACAGCAACGAAAAAACAAAGATACAATGAACAAGCTGCTCACAACGCTCGCCGCCGGACTGGTCGCGCTGACACCGGCCGCAGCCCAGACCGCCCAGCGTCTGACTGCATCGAAAGCCAATGAATACGGCCTCATCTACAGCCTGCCGACGACAGTCGTCGACATAACCATCGAGGCCGAGCACACCGAGTGTACTCCCGGCCCGTTCTACAACTACTCGCGCCTCAAGCTCGGGGTCGACAACGCCATCACCGCGCCGTCGAAGAGCGTCACAATCAAAAGCGTGACATTCACTCCGCGCGGTGTCGCCGACAACGACAACCGCTGGCTGGTGCAGTTCAAGGCCGGCTCGACGCCATATATCATCCTCGCTGACAACAACTGTCCCGTGGCAGTCAACACCGACCGTCTGCCCGAGCTGCCCGAGACCGAACTGCCCGAGGCTGTCAAGGCCGGCCCCACCCCGCTCGAGACCGACGCCGCCCGTCAGGCAATCACCCAGGAGATGACAATGAGCTCGTCGCTGTCGAAACGCGCCGACCTCGTCGCCCAGCGCATCTTCGAGCTGCGAGAGACCCGCTCTGACCTCATATCGGGTCAGGCCGAGAACACTCCGCCCGACGGCAAATCGCTGCAGCTGGCGCTCGACAACCTGACCGCACAGGAAGACGCCCTGACGGCCATGTTCACCGGCACAACAAAAAAATATACGACAGTCACTACGATCACATTCGAGCCCGACAGCGAGAGCGTCAACAGCGAGATTTTCGCCCGCCTGTCACCAGTCGACGGCATCGTTGACATCAACGACCTCAGCGGCAGCCCGATATATCTGTCGATGGACATCATCAGCGAAGGCTCGCTCCCCGTCAACGAAAAGGGCGAGACCAAGTCGTTTCCTAAAGGCGGTCTGGCCTATAATATCCCCGGCACGGCAGTGATACGCCTCACTTACGACGGTCAGGAGATCGGCCGCACCGAAGTCTCGCTCTCGCAGCTCGGCGTTACATTCGGGCTTGACCCCAAACTGTTCACCGACAAGAAAGAGCCCTCAAAACTATGGCTCGACCCCACGACCGGCGCCATTATCGAACTCGGCCCCGTCGACTGACAGCCCGGCCATAATAATGATATATGACAAGCGCGGCACCTGATGGGCGCCGCGCTTGTTTTGCGTCTCAGAATGTCACAACATCTCGAATGAGATCACATAGATTTCCGTAATCGTATGCTTTATCGTATTGCGGTCTTCCCAATAGCGTGTCCGCAGAGTGCCTTCGACAAGCATACGGCGCCCTTTGCGGATATATTTTTCGGCGAATTCGGCCAGACTGTCGGTCATGACGATATTGTGCCACTCGGTGCGTTCAGGAATCTCCGCGCCGTTGGGCGCGCGGCGTGCCGGCTCGGTCGTCGCGAGCGGGAACGAGGCTATCGGGCGCTTCTCGACAAATCTCATCTGCGGGTCCTTGCCCACATTGCCAAGCAGAATCACCTTGTTCATTTGCCGGCAGATGCTTTCAGGCCGTCGATGACAGCCGCGGTGAAACCCGATTTTTCCATCGCATTCAGGCCTTTGATTGTCAGTCCGCCCGGAGTCGTGACATTGTCTATCGCCGCCTCGGGGTGTATCTTCTGCGCCTCGATCAGAGCGGCCGCGCCCTCGACCGTGCGGCAGACATATTCACAGGCCTCCGAAGCCCTGAAGCCCAGCTCGACACCACCCTCGGAGGCTGCGCGTATATAGCGCATGGCATAGGCTATGCCACACGAACACAGCGCCGTGGCCGCACCAAAAAGACGCTCGTCGACAACGGCGGTCGTGCCTATCGAGTCGAACATCGCCTTGAAAAGGCCTTCATGGC
>USIN01000046.1 GCA_900554715.1 uncultured Bacteroidales bacterium | reverse complement strand
GGAGCCATATCTGACTCTTATAGAGAAGCCCCGATGTCTTACCGAATTTGGCTTCAAAAAGTTCGGGGCAGATGTCGTGGTGGTCGAAGACATAATCAACGCCGTATTTCTTGAAGCGACGCGCCACGAGCCAGATGTCGTCGGGGGGATTGCAGCCGTGGATGACATGGAAGCCGCGCTCCTTATAGATTTTTTTAGCAAGGCGAATCTCCTCACGCAGAGCGCAGTAATATTCACGCGCATAGCCGACGGCGCCGTTGCCTTCGGCCGGCAGGTCGTGGCGGTAGATATGGACGCCGCCGATAAATTCATATTCTTTGTCGTAGCCTTTACCCTTGGGGCAGATTACCGACACCTGATAGCCGTTGGCGGCGAGAGTCGTAGCCTCCTGCCAGACGCGGGTATCAAAAGGCACGGGAAGATTTTCGACAACAATGAGTATACGTCTATCCATCAGCAGCCGCATTTGTTAATATCTCCCCAGGTCAGGCCGATGTATTTGCCGTCGTAGCAGACGTCTTTCCATGCTCTGACAAGGTCTATGACAGTTTTGCCGGGATAGCGCTCGAGCAGGTCGGCGAACTCGGCTTCTTTGTTGGTCACCACGAGCACGTCGGAGTCGGCCACGACACTGTCGAGGTCGCCGCTGACGAGGTGCTGGAGGTGGGGTATGCGGGCCATGATATAGTCTTTGTTGGTGCCTGTGATGTTCGACAGGTTGACGTTCTTGTCGTAAATCTTAATGTCACAACCTTTGCCGAGCAGACTTTCGACAACATCGACGATGGGGCTGCAGCGCAGGTCGTCGGTGCCCGACTTGAAGCTCAGGCCGAGGATGCCGATCTTGTGCGATGGCTGGCTGAAGATAATCTCGGTGGCGTTGGCTTTCTGAATCTCGTTGCTGCGGCTGATGTTGTTGATGACGGGTACCTCGACGTAGTGGTCGGCGGCGAGGGTCTTCAGCGCCAGCAGGTCTTTGGGCAGGCACGAACCGCCGTAAGCAAAACCTGGCTTGAAATAATAAGGCGATATATTGAGCTGACGGTCGCGGCAGAAGATGTCCATCACCTTGTGGCTGTCGATGTTGAGCGACTTGCAGATGTTGCCGACCTCGTTGGCGAAGACAATCTTGAGGGCGTGGAAAGTGTTGTTGACATATTTCATTATTTCGCAGACCTCAATGTCAGATGCGACAAACTCGGCGGGGATGGCGCTGTAGAGCTCGCGCATCTGCTCGAGGGCGCGCTCGTTGTCAGTGCCGACGAGGTTAATGGGCGGGTTCATGAAGTCGTGAACCGAGCTGCCCTCGCGGAGAAACTCGGGATTCGAGACTACAGTGAAGTCAGTGTCGCGCTTCTTGCCCGAGGCGTCGGCTATAATCTCGCCGACGCGGCGGTTGGTGCCGGGCATGACGGTGCTGCGGATGACAACGGTGTGGAATGTGTCTTTATGCTTCAGCGCCTCGCCAATCTGGCGGCCTACATTGTAGATATATTCGAGGTTGAGATGACCCTCTTTCGACGAAGGGGTGCCGACGGTGACAAACGAGATGTCGGTTGCCCTGACGGCCTCTTCGGCATCAGTGGTCGCCGTCAGACGACCGGCATCGACAACCTCGCGGCAGAGCTCGGCGATGTCTTTTTCGATGATTGTGGGGCGGCCCTCATTTATAAGATTGACTTTATTCTGAGACACATCTACGCCGACAACCCTGTGGCCGAGCTTGGCGAAGCAAACCGAGCCGACACAGCCGACATATCCGAGTCCGAAAAAACTGATATTCATAGTCTTGTCTTTAATATTCCGAAATATCGAGGCTCGTTAACGCCTCTTAACACTTGTAAAACGTCGTTTCAGGCCTTTTATTGCGTATGCTTCAAGAAAAATATGCCTATCTTTGTAGAAAATCAACCAACAAATGTCAGAGAAAACAAGCATATCTGTCCTCGTGCCGGTCTACAATGTCGAACGCTATCTCGGCCGCTGTCTCGATTCGATATTGAATCAGACTTTCGGCGACATCGAGGTAGTCTGCGTCGACGACTGCAGCCCCGACGGCTCGGCCGCCATCCTGGCCGACTACGCCTCACGCGACAGCCGCGTCAGAGTCATCACCAAAGAGAAAAACGAAGGTCTCATGATGGCTCGCAAAACCGGTTACGAAAACGCCCGCGGCGAGTATGTCTTTTTCTGCGACAGCGACGACTATCTGCCCGAAAACGCCCTCGAGAGGCTTTACCGTGCCGCCCGCGACAGCCGAGCCGATATCACCGTCGGCGACCTCGAGATGGTGACCTCGCGCGGTCTCCGCGCCCGTCGACGCCGCTACGGCGCTATAGCCTACAGTCCTGACGCATATCTTAAAGCCATACTCAACTGGACGACATGCTCGCTCTGCGGTTCGCTCTTCAAACGCTCGCTGTTTGACGGCCACGTCTACGAGACCTTCATGAACCAGTCGCACTCTGAAGACCGTATACTGCTCACCCAGCTGCTTGTCGAGCGGCAGCCATCAATCTGCACCGTCGATTTCGTCTCATATTACTATTATGTCAACGACGAATCGCTCTCGCACGTACGTGTCACCGACCGCACATTGTCGCTACAATTCAAAGCTCTCCTCTGGTGCCACGGCTACGTCGACAGTCATAAGCCCGACATGCGCCGCGACAACGACGGCTACATCATACGTTATATGGGCTATTATATCGAGCGCGGCGTGGCGGCACGTAAAATCAAAGCGCTGAGCGATGTCAACGCCCGGTTGCTCTCCTACCCTGTCATGCGTGACACCATAGGCCGCGGCGCGGCAAACCATATATGGCTGTGCAGCAAGATAAAGCCCTATCAGATGGCCTGCAAGGCCGCCCGCAGGGCGATACGCAAACTTCAAGGCAAAGAGTGATGCGACTGCTGGTCATTTCAAACATGTATCCGTCTGAGACCGACAAGGTCTACGGCACTTTTGTCAGAAACTTTGTCGAGGACGCGCGTCGGCGTAACGCCGACGGCGTCACCGAACTCGTCGCAATCCGCGGCAAACGCAAAGGGGCCGCAGCCAAAGCGGCGGCATACGCAGCGTTCTACGCCAAGACGCTCTATAAGCTTCTTTTCAAGAGTTACGACATCGTCTACGTCCATACAATCACATTCACGTCGATACCGCTGCGCGTGGCCTCATGGCTTAGGCGTCTGCCATTAGTGTTCAATGTTCACGGCGACGACGTGCTGCCCGAAACCGGCATGAAAAAGAAGCTCAAAAGCATCGCCGCTCCGATGCTGCCGCGGGCGAAAATGATAGTCAGTCCGTCAGTATATTACCGCAAAATTTTGCACGAGGAATTTCCGGCACTGATTGATTACACCGATATCTTTGTGTCGCCATCGGGCGGTCTCGGGCCTAAATTTTATTATGACAAGCCCAAAGCGCCTGCATCACAGACCCTGACACTCGGTTTTGTGTCGCGCATCGACCACGGCAAAGGCTGGAAAACGCTGCTTGACGCCGTCACGCAGCTACGTCAGCGCGGTATCGCCTGCCGGGCCATAATTGCCGGTAAAGGCGCTCAGTCGCAGCAACTTGAAGCGTCAATCAAAGAAAGGAATCTCAGCGATTGCATCGAATATATCGGTCCGCAGTCACACGACAGTCTGCCGTCGCTCTACCGCAGTTTCGACCTCTTTATCTTCCCGACCGAGCGCCGCGCCGAAAGCCTCGGTCTTGTCGGCATCGAAGCCATGGCGGCCGGTACACCGGTGATTGCATCGCGCATCGGCGGCCCCTCGGGCTACGTCATCGACGGCGTCAACGGCTACCTCTTCGACACCGGTGACGCCAAAGCCTTAGCTGACAGAATCGAAGAGTTCAACACTCTCAGCAAAGACGACAAACTTCGCCTCTCAGAGGGCGCAATGAAAACCGCCGCCGACTACCACACCGACGACGTCCAACGCGAACTTTACGAGAAACTGCTGACCTTAGTAGGCGGGTAAAGACATTAGGGTCATTAAGGTCGTTAAGGTCGTTAAGGTCGGCGTTTGCATGACTAATGACGTTAAAGACATTAATGACGCTAATGACCTTATCGACCTTATCTACTTTATTTTCTGTATTTTATAATTTTTGCGGGGTTGCCGGCGACGATGGCGTAGTCGGGGACCGATTTGACAACGACAGCCCCTGCTCCTACGACAGCACCTTTGCCAATCGTTATATTCTTGGCGAGGATGGTGACACGCGCTCCTATCCATACATCGTCGCTGATTGTCAGACTCGTGAGGCCAATACCGCCCTGGTCGAGCATCGGACGCGACAAGTCGTCGAAATGATGTCCTCCGCCGAGAATCAGCAAGTCCGGACCAATCATGACGTCGTGGCCTATCGTAAGATCGACGCCGTGAACCTTGAAATGCGGACCGAGACTCGAACGGCTGCCGAGAGAGAGCATCGAGGCGCTCCCGACATAAGCCATACGCTCGATATTTGCAGTTTTGTCAATGGCCGGGTTGACACCGTGAAGCACTGCCGCTCGAAGCCGACGCCACAACGAGCCTCCAGCACGGCGCATGCTGTTGTACGGCATCCAATAGAGCACCGTATAATAAAACGCCAGTAATATCGCGCGGTAAATTTTCTTCATCATGATTGCAACTGATTAATCGTTTTCTTGACAGGGGGCGCCAAATATGTCATTGTCGCTATATAAAACAGAACAATGCAAAGCGGCAATACCCTGAGCGAATCATTGTAGAAGAGCATCAGAATGATATCGAGGAGAATGAATATCTTGATATTCTTATCGTTGCTGCGGTTTTCATGCTTGAAATCAAGCTGCACGAAAGTGGCCCATGCAAACCATATCAGGCCGATATAGCCTAATTGAAGCAACAAGAAGAAGCTCCAAGGGCGCGAGCCGTTGGTGAGCCACTTATATTTCTTGCCGAAATTTGTCTGATCGAGCAGCGTACCGCCCTTGAACTGGCCGAGACCGGCGCCGAGCGTCATGCCACCGCGGGTATCATGCAAGGCATCGGGGAGTTCGAACAGCTTCATGAAACGCGGTATATCGACCGTCCACCATTCATCCGGATCGACTTCAATCTCCTCGTCCTGAAGTTTGAGCGCCACCTCGATGATTTCATCAGGATCGAGACCGACAAAATATTCCTGAAAATAATCGCCCGTGAGCAGCTCCTCCGGATCCTGATTTGTGGCCGCGAAATAGGCCCATCCGAGAAGCAGCAGGCCGACGAAAATCAAAGGCGAGAAGAGAAACACACGCTTTACCGTCTTCCAGTTGATAGGCGCGAGAAGCACGAAATACATCAGAAATAGAATAAAGCTGATCTTGGTCTCGTTGAGGAATGTCGGGAACAGCAACAGGATAAACCATTTGTTGTCGAGAAGATTTCTTATATAGCTTTTTTCATTATCCCACCGTTTTGAGACGAGATAGAACGACAGGGTGTAGATAATCATCGATATAGTACCCGAGCCACCGTTACCGAGAGTGCCGCCGCCGTGGTCGTTGGCGCCATACTTAAGGAACTGCCAGACAAGACAGACAGCCTGAAGACAGAGAAAGACAACGAGCTGCTTATCGAAAGACTTGATGAAACGAGTGCCGTTTTTCGACGTAATAAAATAACGGAATACAGGAACAGCAAAAAGCAGCCCGATGAAATCTCGCAAGCCGTTGCCTAAGTTGCCATAGCCTTCATGATTGACAAAGATGGTCGAAACAAGAGCGATGACAAAGAACGTACCGGCGACCCACAGGTCCTTGCGGTTTCTGATGGTGAGCAGCCCGAGGATGACGAAGATAGCATCGCATGCGATAAAGAAAGGCGAGCGCACTTTCATGAGAAATCCGAGCAGCTCCTCAGAGACGAAGCCATAACAGGCCGTCACCCAGAAGACGATAAAGAAAACCGTACTATAAAATTTATATTTCTCTATCATATATTCAGTTACGTCTGATTTTTCTGACAACAAACTCTCTGACCTTCTCGCGCTCGTTGCCGACAAGACCGAAGAAATATATTGCCGTACCGACGAGCAGGCAGCTCACGGTCGAAGTAATAAAAAACTTTGGAGCGCCGTCTAGCAGCATGCCGAGGGCATAAGTCGGCACGGCGGCCACAACGGCGACCTTGATGATAGGCAGCACGACATCCTTAAAATAGAAGCCGAAGCCTATGCCGCAGTATATCTTTGCAAAAATTATTCTGACAAATAATATGACGCAGTCGAATATGACCTGAAGGATGATAATCCACCTTGCCGGCATACCGCATTTGAAAGCGATATAGGCGGCGGGGAGATACATCAGCCATATCACCGAAATGAGCGGCTGATAGAGCTTCAGTTTGCCCGAAGCCTGCATCGACGTCCACAGCGGTCCTGTCAGCGAGTCGACCATACAGAAAGCTATGACGAGCATGATGAAAGTGATGATGTCGGGCGGCAGCACTGTCAGCCAGAAATCGAGCAGCACACCGGCGTTGACAACAATTGGCAAGCCCATGAACAGCATCAGAAAGAAGGATATGCGCGAAATGCGCGCCACGAGCATCTTGAAATCTTCATACTCGGCCGAGGCGAAGGTCTGCGTTATCTGAGGCACTGACGCAATCTGAACGTTGCGCGTCAGGTTGGTGACACCCTGCTTGACCTGGTTGGTGAGGCCGAGCGTGGCGTTGTAGCTCACGCCGAAGAAGATGTTCAGTATAATCGAACTGCCCTGCTGATAGGCGGGGTCTGATACCGACGTCATCGTATTCCAGCCGATGAAACTGAGGATTTCCTTCACCTTGACGATAGGAGCGCGCAGCGAGAAACCGACGCCCTTGAAATGCTTGCGGCAATAAAACACAAAGGCCGAATTGATAATCAGCGCTATCACTATGAGCATACAGACATAGACGACGAGCTTGTTTTTGCCGAAGAGACAGAGGCAAAGGGCCATGACGAGCTTGAGCGTGGCGTCGAGAATCGAATACCAGGCATAGAAGTTCATCTTCTCGTAAGAAAGGATGAGCACATGATATGGAACTCTGAAAAGCTCGACGAGAGCCACGACCAAAGCAAGCTGGAAGACGATACGCGCATCAGCGAGCTTCTCGGGAGGCACAGACATCTTATACTCTATAAACCAGTAACCGGCGGCTTCGGCGACAACGAGGAAGCAGGCGGCGACCAGCACTATACACAGACAGCCGGCGGCGAAGACATGACGCATGTCCTTGCCGCCGTTGCGCGCGATCTCAAAATTCATGAAGCGCTGTATCGATGACGATATGGCGCTGTTGAAAAACGACATCAGCAGTATGAAGCCGGCGATGACGGCGTAGATGCCGAAATCGACGACTCCGAGCTGTTCAAGTATGACACGGCTCGTGTATAAGCCCAGCGTCAGCGCCAGAGGCATTCTGACGGCTAGGAAGAGCGTGTTCTTGAAAATCAGCCTGCTGTCTGCCATCTAAGAGTATTTTACTTCATATCTTCTTTCTCGCCGTAGCCATAGCCGTAGCCCTTCTTGGTCTTGGTGCCGTTGACGACGAGCGACATCTTCTTGAGGCGTCCTTCCTGATATACGTCGTTGGCGAAGCGGAGGTCGCTGATAGCTGTGAATCCGGCACGGCAGACATATACAGTGGCGTCGGCGAGGCGGTTGAGCGTAAAGCTGTCGCTGACCATACCGACAGGTGCGCTGTCGATGAGGATGTAGTCGTAGCGGCCGCGAAGCTCGGCAAGGAGGTCGTCGAGTTTCTTCGAGGCAAGAAGTTCGGCGGGGTTCGGCGGCACAGGGCCGGCGACGATGACGTCGAAGCCTGCAGGACCTGCTACAGGCGTGATAATCTGATCGATGCTGATGCGGTCGCTCGACAGATACTGTGTGAGGCCGAACTGCGGATTGATGCCGAGATACTGGGCCAGACGCGGTTTGCGGATATCCATGCCGATGAGGAGGACACGTTTCTCAAGCAGCGACAGCGAGGCGCAGAGGTTGATTGACACAAACGACTTGCCTTCGCCCGATTTGGTCGATGTCACGAGGATGACCTTGTCGTTGACATCGTTGAGGATGAAGAGCAGGTTGGTGCGCATCAGACGGAAAAGCTCGGCATTGGTCGTCTTGGCTGTCGGAGTGACGACAAGAGTCTCGCCCGAACGGTCGGTGGTGACCTCGCCGAGAAGAGGCATGTCGACAAACTCTTCGGCTTCGGCGCTGCTCTCGAATCTGTTTCTGAGCTTCTTGGTCATATAAATGAACACCGGCGGGATGATGAGTCCGAGGAGGAAAGCGATCAGCAGGATGGCTTTCTTGCCCAGGCCTACAGGCTCATTGAGTGTATAGGCCTCGTCGACGATGACGCCCTTGGGCACGGCATTGGCGAGCAGCATGGCGGTCTCCTCACGACGCTGGAGGAGGAAGAGATAAAGCTGCTGCTTGACCTCCTGCTGGCGTTTCATGTTGAGATACTCGCGCTCCTGGGTCGGGATACTGCCGAGTTTCGACGAAGTTCTGTTCATCTCGGCCCGCAGTTCTTTGACCTGCGAGCTAAGATTCTCGTATGTCTTCTGGGCCGACGCGATGATATTCTCGCGCATCGCATCGATCTGCTTGTCGAGTTTCTTGAGGGCCTGGTTGTTGGGTTTGGCAGACTCCATCAACTGCATACGCTTGAAGATAAGAGCGTTGTAAGAGCTGACGCCTTCGGGAGGAGTATCATTGCCGCCGGGAATCGGGATGAGGCTGTAGTCGTTTTCGCGGTCTGATAGGAAGTCGAGCGTGAGCTTGACGATTTCGTGCTGGAGCTCGACAGCGAGAAGGTTCTCTTCGAGAGCGCCGCGGCGACGGGTCTGATACTGAGCCTCGGCGGCGACATCGACGATGCCCTGCTGCTGTTTGTATTTCTGGATGTCGCTCTCGGCCTCGTCGAGGTCTCCCGAGATGAGCGCCAGACGCTTGTCGATGAATTCGGCCGTCTTCTCTCCCTGAGTGTTGCGCTGGGCGACGCCGCGGTCATTATACTGGGTCATCACCTGGTTGAGCACATCCTGGCCGTAGCCCGAGTTTGTGGTCTGCATACCGAGGTTGATGACGTTACTCTTCTTGCTGTAGACTTCGGCGACGATATCTTCGGCGAGGTTTTCGGCAGCGGCGTCATAACCTGTGACGGCGATTGTCGTCTTGAGGCTCTCGCCCTTGGGGAAACAGGCGGTGGTGTCAATGACAAAGCGGCCGTAGCTTGTCTCGAGGGTCACTGGCAGCGGAGCGTCCTCGACCTCGCCGATGACCTCGCGGCGCACTTTGGCCTCGACCGAAGCCTTGCCCTTCTTGTCAATCTCAGTCTTGAAAACGATTGTAGCCGAGAGCGTGTCGGCCACGCCGGGTGCCATATAGACATCAACAGGGAAAAGCGGATAAGCGAACTTACGCGACAGAATGCCGGTCTTGACAGTATGATGTTTGTTGATTCTCAGACTTTTGACAACGTCGCGGTAGACGGTGTGCGACGAGATGATGAAGAGCTCGTCGTCGACCGGACCCTGCGAGCTGAAGAGCGAGCCGAGCTGGCCCATGCCGGGCATAGTGTCGTCGTCATTGCCGATTAACACATTGGCCCTCACCTCATAGACAGGCTGCTTCATCTTGGTGTAGACGAAGCCAAGGCCGACACAGACGACTACCGAAATGGCAAAATAATACCATTTCGACATATAGGTTTTAAACAGCGATGAAATATCGAAAAAATCAGGATTAGTTTTCTTTGCCATCTGCTCGGTTATTTAACGGTTAAGGCGATTACAAGCGACGCTATGACCGATGCGGCGCTCACAATTGTAGACACGACTGTCAGTTTGAACGAATTATTCTGATTATACTTCGAATTAGCCTGACGCACTTCGTTGGGCTCGACGTAGATATAATCGTTCTGCTTGAGGTAAAAATAAGGTGACGTGAGAAGGTCTGACGAGTTGAGGTCGAGATGGACAAACTTGCGTTCGCCGTTCTCTTCTCTGACAAGCAGCACATTCGAGCGTTCGCCATACTCGGTGAGATCACCCGCGTCAGCCAGAGCGTCAAGCACACTGTAGCGACTGCGCGTGACCTTGACTCTCGACGGCATCTTGACCTCGCCGGCGACTACAACAGAGAAATTGACGAGCGTCACCGTCACCATAGGGTCATCGACATCCTTGGATATCTTTTCGGTCAGTTCCTGCTGGAGCTGTTCAATCGTCAGGCCCGCGACATGGAGCTTGCCGAGAACAGGGAAATTGATATCGCCCTGCGAGTCGACAACGTAAGTCTGCTGACGCGGACTCGTCGTCATGGCAATCACATCTTTACTCGCCGGGTTAACCATCGGGCTGTTATATTGCGCCGCTGCCTCGGGATAGGCAGACATAACGGTGATAAGCAGCTCATCGTCGGGTTTAATCACGGGCAGATAATCGGCTAAAGGTAGCGAGCCTTCTTTTACTTCACTGATGTCGGTAAAATATGGCAAGACTGTCTTGGGAGAACTGCACGACGCCACGGCCGCTGCAATAAGCGCTCCAAACAATACTGATTTAAAATTCATTATCGATAATATTTTGTGTATAGTTATTTTTTTAACGGCAAAAACACGGTTTTATTACATGATGCCGAATTCCGTCGGCTTGGCAACAGAAAAATATTGTTTAATACAGGTTTGTCCCCGGCATGGGATGAAGCGGCTTTTGCCGGATGGTTGGAAGGAGATAACCTTTGTTTTTGTGATACGGTAGGCGCATTGGGGGGAACCCGTTTTCTCGATCATCCTCATGTGCGTTGCATGCAGGTGTCTACAGGGCGCACCCGTCAGGCGTTTGACCGCCTGAGCGAAAAAGTGCTTG
>USIN01000045.1 GCA_900554715.1 uncultured Bacteroidales bacterium | reverse complement strand
TGAATGGGCGAAAAGCATCCTTTCGGTTCAACCGCAACTTTCGTATGTCTGCCATAAATTGGTTGAACATGGATATTCAGACTATTGGGATAACACAGTTTATCCAAAATTGAAAACACATATTACCAACTATAAACTCAATAAGGATTTACTCGATAAGATAAACCAAAGCCTTACAGAATTTTTCTTACCCGAATCTCCGTCCGACACCCAATCAAAGATATATATTCTGGATATCGAAAATGCTTTTAATCTTTCAGATGAATCATTTTGCTGCACCCCGCTTATTCTAAACCCCGAAATTGAAAAACAGCTGAGATTAAATTTTATGAATATTTATATTCATGAGAATTTACATAACCTACACATTTCTCCCGAGCTTATGGAGAAACTAAGTGAACTTGACAGTGATCCATTTTATAGAAGTAAGGAAGATATGGCGCAAAAACATGGAGAAGGCAGAAACGAGGCTTTTGTCGTTGCTGCCGAAGTATTTATATCTCATAACATAGGTATTCGAAATAGTCAAAGTGTTTTTGATGAATTTTCGCAATATGTCGATGGCTGTTTGGTACTTGCTCCGATAATCTATGTTAATCTGCCAAATCGTAACCCGGGCGAATCATACAATGATTTTCTTATCCGATTATTTGACAACGGTATCTTGAAGACAGGTGCCATCAAAGATAGCTATGAAAAAGCCATGGCTGCCATTTCGCTGAGCGCTAAGCGATAATCCAGGTCCAAGGCCTGTTACGACTGGCGCCCATCAGCCAAAGCTATTAATGTGCCGGCGACGAGCTCGTCGCCGTGGTTGCGCAAAATTTGTCCTTGTGTCGGCGGCTTGCCGCCGTATGGAGCAACGGCTGAAGCCGTTGCAGCTAATAATCTGGCCTACAACGGTTAAAACCGTTGCTCCATAACGCCTGTCGCGTCTCGGTGGCGTATAAAACGCAAGGCAGCGAGAGCTGAGGGCTCTCGCTGCCGATTATAAAATCTTATGTTTCTTTTGTTCTTCTGTTGTTACTTCACTATGACCTTGACGGGGGTGTGGTGGGTGGCGGTGGTGATGAGGTAGACGCCGGGCTCGATGTCGATGTCCATGCAGTGGTCGATATGGCCTACGTAGCGGTAGAGTCGACCCGAGATATCATAGATGCGGCAGTCTTCCTGAGGCTCGCTGCATAGGAAACGCAGGGCACCGCTGAAGGTCATGACTGCGAGCGGCTGTTCCATCGTGACACCGGTGACGCCGTCATGGGCGACATAGATGACGTTAGACTCGGGCGAGTAGTGGCCCAGACGCACTGACTGGACGGTATATGACTCGCTGTCGCTCTCGTCGAAGCCGTCAATCTGAAGCGATGTTTCTTCAGAAACAAGCTGCTCGGTGACGGGACTGCCGTTGATATATTTCGTGCGGTTGACCACCCAGTAATCGACGACTTCGTCGGCAGGCGAAATCCAGTTGGCGACATAGCTGTCAGAAGTGATGTCGGTAGCTTCGGTGGCCGTGCAGGCTGTCAGCTCGGGCACAGGCAGACATTCGCCCATCAGACCTACGCCGCGAGTGGCTGTCATGCCGCCCCCCGATATAAGAAGCCGGGCTTCGTGTTTGCCGAGTGAGGTAGGTTTATACGTTATATAAAGCCAATAGCCTTCCTCGGTGTTCATGAGGTTGGCGGCGATGGAATTTGTCGACAGAGAGAACATGTCAGTATCGCCGCGATAAATCTGAAGCTTGACGTCGCTTGTCATGTTTTCGCCTTTGAAGAATATGGCTTTCTGTATCGATTCGCCAAGGGCGACCTGATTGAAATCGGCAGTCGTGTTGGCGTTGGGGTTGATGAGGGTAGGGGTACCTACAGGGCCGCCGCCCTGACCGGGAACGAAGGCTTCGCCTTTGCGGTTGCCCCATATATATTCGGCAAGTTCGGGATAGTCGATAAACGGATTCCGGTTATTCTGGTAGCTGTAGACGACTTCGTTGCGAGCGGTCTCTTTGTCGCTGACAGGATCCTGTCGGTGCCATTTGAGCAGAAGGTTTACCGACCACTGGTTGAGGGTGGGGTAGGTGTTCTGCGAGAGCATGTATGTGGTGTTCCAACGATAATCCTGATAGCAGCACACCATATAGAAGTAGGTTCGGGCAAAGTCACCCTTATACTCGTCGGCCGGCTCGAATACATACTGCGCGCCGCCGCCCTGACCGTTTATGGGATAGCCTACCGTGGTGACGCCGTTCTCAAATCTGACAGAACGGCTACGGTCGACTTCACCGAGAGGATAGTTGCTTTTGGCCTGGTTTGCTCGGGCTTCGGAAGGATAAAGGTGATTGAGGTCAGTGTATGCCTTTACATCGGTATCACCGCCCCACCAGCTTTTAGGAAAAGAATGTTCGCGGTTCATGCCTGAAAAAGACGGTATATAGAAAGTCATATTTGAATACATCTCCCACCAGCGTCGTGAATTAGGATAGACGTCAGTCTGCTGGAAATACTGCGGAAGAGCCTGATATGACGATACGCTCGTAAAGTTTTTAACAAGGGTGTAGACAGCAGTCTTCAGCTGAGCCTCAGACTTTCCTGTCAGAGAAGAATAGTATCCGGCCGGAATCTCAGCCGTCGCCGACAGTGACAGCATCATCAGAGCGGCCCATAGTGATCTGAATGATATTTTCATGGATAATCAATTAAAATAATGCAGGATGCAAAAATAAGCAATTTAATTAACAATTCACAACGCTATTTAGAACAAATAACCTTAAAGAGCCTATAATAGTTCAAAAACAGACAGCTAATATTATCAACCAAATTAAATAATAGATGTTATTATATTAAAATACTTTGATATATAATTTTTTATTTATAATTTTGCAACGCTCATCTGCAAACAGAAGGAGTTTCGAGGCTCGGTTTATCAAGACATAAATCCGAGCCTTGTGTTTTTTATAATCGTCATTATATCACTTCGCCCAATCTTTTCTTATATTTCTTTAATATGGTCTTCTCTCCATACTCTTTGTTGAGGTAATAGGCCGTGAGCAGAAAGTATGCATTACCTTTGCCATGCTGAGCCTCGAGTACTATCACATACTTTTTAGGTCTGTTATAGATATATGTTTTCACGACATCCTTACGTGCTTTTTTGTCACGCTCAGTAACGCTGAAAACAACAATATCCTCATTAATCTTTTCTTCGATATGAGGTTTTATCCAGTGCAGACGTTGAGAGCGACAAATATCAAATAGCCGATGTTTAACTTTCTTGCCGTCTTCATCAATTTCAACTTCTTCGGTGGTAAGGTGTGTGAACTCTCTGTCCATATCCACTATACCGTCGCTTTTCAAAGGATAGATGCGTTTGTTTCTGAAAATGAAATCAGAATTATCTGAAATATCTCTGTCGAAGATGGCCCGTAAAGAGTTGTAGCGCTCTTTTTCAGACATAAAAGCAATATCTAATAATTCGGGATATTTCTTCAGTTTGTTGAAAGGCATCTGTCAACGTTTTAAATCAATGAAAAACAAGTTTATCTTTTGAGCTGACAAAGGAGATGTGCAAATCAAAGAGATAGGACTGTGACTGTCTATATACTCGACTATTTTTCGTTTGGCAATCACTTTGCCTTCTATTTCACCCGAACGCATGCGTAAATTATAATTTATCGCTCCCATGAGTACGTCGGTCAACTGAATAAAGACACTTTCATGCGAACGTATAAACTGAAAGTTTCCTATTGATGCATTGTACTTGAGTATATCTTTAAGTTTATGCAGTTTATGCTGGCTGCAAGTATCTTTTATATCAAAATATATATTATGGAGAGCAGACATATCTGTCTTATGATGTAACAGCTGAAAATACATTCTGAAATAAAAATCATTGAAGGTATACTCAGCCCGATTTTCATCAATGTGTGTTTTATCAACAACCACCGCCCTGAAGTTAAGCCCTGAAGCGGAAAAGAAATATTCCACTACTTCCTTATACATTTGATAAGTTCTGTCATGAATATCGGTCCATTTCCATTCACCATCATAAGCATATTTTGATTTTATAGCTTTTAACTGTGACCTAATCTTCTTTATCTGATTCGATGCCACGCTTACATAACTATATATCATATATGGATGCCCGTCATTTGGCAGATGGGTACTTTCATCGCAATATATGTTGAAGGTCTTCAACTGCATGATCTTTTTTTGCAAATATAATAAAACTATGTCAACAAGGTGTTGAAAAGTGTTGAAAAGGTTTTTATAAGTAAATTGAAAATAAATTTGCAAATGACCCGCAGCGATTTGTATAGATAAAGATCCTAATAATCAAAATAACACGCATGATAAGTTAATAGGGTCTTTTCGACATAGTTTTATTAACTTTTGACGGCTGTATGTTGAATAAAGTTATTAACTTTGCATATTATAAACACAGTGTTGATAAACCTGCTATAATACTGAATGACAACGGCTATGTATGTCAACAATATATAGACAACCACGACGGGCCGTTTGATAAGTCGGAAATGCAAATTTCAGGGCAAAAAGTTATTGTAGCTATTGACACCTAATATTATTCTTGGAAGGAAAATTTTTTTTAAAAGATAAATTTATCATAAGATATAATGAATGTCGAAAACCACTGCCGGCATGTCAGCAAGGCTGAGAAAGCAGATTCTCTGAAAGAAGAAATCAACCGACTCAAACAAGAGAAACGGGCCGTGATACTTGCCCATTATTATCAGCGCGACGAGATACAGGATATAGCCGATCATATCGGCGACTCTCTCGCCCTGGCCCAGTATGCGGCCACGCTCAAGGACGTCGACATCATCGTGCTCTGCGGCGTGCATTTCATGGGCGAGACCGCGAAGATACTCTGTCCCGACAAGAAAGTGCTCGTTCCCGATGCCGAGGCCGGATGTTCGCTGGCCGACAGCTGCGATGCCGCCGAGTTTGAAAAATTCATTGCCCGTTATCCCGGCCACAAGGTTGTCTCTTATGTCAACACTTCTGTCGGGGTGAAGGCTCTGACTGATGTGCTGGTGACATCGAGCAACGCTCAAAAGATTGTAGAGACCTTTCCCAAGGACGAGAAGATCATCTTCGGTCCCGACCGCAATCTGGGCAATTATATAAATTCGGTCACAGACCGTGAGATGGTGCTTTGGGACGGTGCATGTCACGTTCACGAAAAATTCTCGGTCGAGCGTCTTCTGAAGCTCAAAGGAGAGTATCCCGATGCCAAGGTGCTCGCCCATCCCGAATGCAAGAAAGCGCTGGTGACGGTCGCCGACAAGGTCGGTTCGACGGCAGCGCTCATAAAATATGCCGTCGACAGCGACGAGAAGGTGTTTATAGTCGCCACCGAGAGCGGCATCATACACGAGCTTCGCAAACGCTGTCCCGACAAGACCTTCATACCGGCGCCCCCCGACGAGGCCGGATGCGCCTGCAACGAATGCGGCTACATGAAGCTCAATACCCTCGAGAAGCTGCGCGACTGTCTGCGCGACGAGACTCCCGAGATAAACATTGACCCGGCTGTAGCCGAAAAGGCCCGCAGACCGATAGAGCGTATGCTTGAACTTTCATAATTAACACAGAATATAAATAAGCAATATAATATATGGAATACAATCATAGAGAAATAGAGAGCCGCTGGCAGAACTATTGGCGTGAGAACAAAGTCTATCATGCCGAAATAGACAAGAACCGCAAGAAATTCTATGTGCTCGACATGTTTCCCTATCCGTCGGGAGCAGGTCTGCATGTCGGTCATCCGCTCGGTTATATCGCCAGCGACATCTATTCGCGTTACAAACGTCTGCAAGGTTTCAACGTACTTCACCCGATGGGTTATGACGCCTATGGTCTTCCGGCCGAGCAGTATGCGATACAGACCGGCCAGCATCCCGAGGTGACGACGATGCAGAACATCGCCCGCTATCGCAGCCAGCTCGACAAAATCGGTTTCTGCTATGACTGGGACCGCGAGATCAAGACATGCGAACCCGAATATTATAAATGGACCCAGTGGGCCTTTATCAAGATGTTCAACTCTTATTATGATAAAGACGCCGACAAGGCAATGCCCATATCGAAACTCATAAAGCACTTTGAGGAGAAAGGCACCGACGGCGTCAACGCTGCATCGACGAAAGAGCTTGAATTCACAGCCGAACGCTGGAAGGCGATGAGCGCAAAAGAGAAGAGCGACACACTGATGAACTACCGCATCGCCTATCTCGGCAACACGATGGTCAACTGGTGTCCTAAACTCGGCACCGTGCTTGCCAATGACGAGGTCAGCGAAGGCGTGTCGATACGCGGCGGCTATCCTGTCGAGCAGAAGCTGATGTATCAGTGGTGTCTGCGCGTGTCGGCTTATGCCGGCCGTCTTCTCGACAGTCTCGAGAAACTCGACTGGACCGACTCGCTCAAAGAGACACAGCGTAACTGGATCGGCCGCTCGGGGGGTGCCGAAATGATTTTCAAGGTCGACGACAGCGATCTCGAGCTTGAGATATTCACCACACGTGCCGACACAATCTTCGGCGTGACGTTTATGGTGCTCGCTCCCGAGAGCGCATACGTCGAGAAGATAACGACTCCCGACCGACGCGATGAAGTCAATGCTTATATAGAAAGTATCAAACACAAGACCGAGCGCGAGCGCATGATAGATAAAAAAGTGTCAGGTGTCTTCACCGGCGCATACGCCATCAACCCTGTCACGGGTAAGAAAATTCCTGTCTGGGTCAGCGATTATGTGCTCGCCGGCTACGGCACAGGCGCCATCATGGCCGTGCCTGCCCATGACAGCCGCGACTATGCTTTCGCACGTCATTTCGACCTCCCCGTCATACCGCTTATCGAGGGCGCCGATGTCAGCGAAGAGAGCTTCGACGCCAAATCAGGCAAGATGATAAACTCGTCGAACGGCCGTCTCGATCTCAACGGTAAAGAAGTCAAGGAAGCAATCGCCGAGACCAAACGTTTTATCGAAGCCGAAGGCATAGGCAAGGTAAAGACAAACTACCGTCTGCGTGACGCCATCTTCAGCCGCCAGCGCTACTGGGGCGAACCGTTCCCCGTGTATTATAAGGAAGGAATACCCGAAATGCTTGACGAGTCGCTGCTGCCTCTCAAGCTTCCCCAGATAGACCGCTATCTGCCGACAGAAAGCGGCGAGCCTCCGCTGGGACGCGCCGAAAACTGGGTGTCGCCCGAGGGCTATCCTCTCGAACTGTGCACGATGCCCGGCTTTGCCGGTTCGTCGGCCTACTATCTGCGCTATATGGACCCGCGCAACGACAAGGCTCTTGTCTCTCACGAGGCCAATGACTACTGGCGGTCGGTAGACTTATATATAGGCGGCACGGAACACGCCACCGGCCACCTTATCTACAGCCGTTTCTGGAACAAATTTCTCTATGACCTCGGCGAGGTCTGCGAGGACGAGCCTTTCAAGAAGCTTGTCAACCAGGGCATGATCCAGGGCCGAAGCAACTTCGTCTACAGAATAAAAGACACCAATACGTTTGTAAGTCGCGGTCTCATCGACCAATACGATGTGACACCCATCCACGTCGACGTCAATATCGTCAGCAACGACATACTCGACACCGAGGCGTTCAAAAACTGGCGTCCCGAATACAAGACAGCCGAATTCATACTCGAAGACGGCAAATATGTCTGCGGCTATGCCGTCGAGAAGATGTCGAAGTCGATGTTCAACGTCGTCAATCCCGATGATATAGTCGAGCGCTACGGTGCAGACACCCTGCGCCTCTACGAGATGTTCCTCGGTCCGCTCGAACAGAGCAAACCCTGGGACACGAACGGCATCGACGGCGTCAACCGCTTTATCAAAAAACTCTGGGGACTCTTCTATAAAAGCGACACCCTGCTTGTCGACGACAGCGAACCTACAAAAGATAATCTCAAGAGCCTCCACAAACTGATAAAGAAAGTTACAGGCGATATCGAGACGTTCTCATATAATACGTCAATCGCGGCTTTCATGATCTGCGTCAACGAGCTTTCGTCGCAGAAATGCCGTTCGCGCGAAGTGCTTGCCGAGCTGCTTGTCGTGCTCGCTCCTTTTGCTCCGCATGTCGCCGAAGAACTCTGGCATTCTGCCATAGGCCGCGACACGACGATTTGCGACGCACAGTGGCCTGCCTTCAATGAAGACTATCTCAAAGAAGACACAGTCAACTATGCGGTGTCGTTCAACGGCAAGGCACGCTATAATATCAGCGCACCCGCCGATGCGGCCAAAGAAGATGTCGAGAAAATGGCTCTCAGCCATGAACTCGCAGCCAAGTGGATTGACGGCAAGAACATCAGGAAGATTATCGTCGTGCCGGGCAAAATCGTGAATATCGTCATAGGATAAGTTAAAGGATAAGTTAAACGGCCGACCGAAGATAATAATAAGACTGATTTGCCGTTGATTATATCATCTCTCTTATGGAAAAATTAGTTTTTGCCACAAATAACGCACACAAGCTTTCGGAGTTGCGTCAGATAATCGGAGACCGTTTCGAGCTGCTCAGTCTCGGCGACATCGGCTGTCATGACGATATACCCGAGACCGCCGACACGCTCGAAGGCAATGCCATGCTGAAGGCCCGTTGGGTCAAAGACCGTTACGGCTACGACTGTTTTGCCGACGACACAGGCCTCGAGGTCGATGCCCTCGGCGGTCAGCCAGGGGTCTACTCGGCCCGTTTCGCCGGTCCCGGTCACGATTCCAAAGCCAACATGAATAAACTTCTCTCGATGCTCGAGGGTGAGGAAAACCGCCATGCAAGGTTCAGAACGGTCATATCCCTGATAAAAGACGGCGAGACACATCTGTTTGAAGGCATAGTCGACGGCGAAATAACAAAGTCGCCGTCGGGTACAGACGGTTTCGGCTACGACCCTGTCTTCAGACCCGAAGGCTGGAAAATGACCTTTGCCGAGGCTACGCCCGATGAGAAGAACGCCGTGAGCCATCGCGGCCGCGCAGTGGCAAAACTGATCGCTTATCTAAACGAATAAAAGCTATAATAATATGAATATACGACGTATTGTCACATTTATGACCGCTGTTGTCACCCTGTTGTCGGCGAAAGCCATCAGTTCGGTCGGCGAATGGAATATCTATCCGCAGTTTTCAGGAGAATATGCCAAGGTAATCGAAACACCTTCGAAATTATATTTCCTGTCGCTCAACAATCTGTATTCCTATTCGCCCGAAGACAACGAGACTTATATCTTCAACAGTTCGAATAAACTAAGTGACAATAAAATAACAGCCATCTACTATAATGATGAGAATCATTATCTGTTATGTTGCTATGAAAACGCCAATATCGACCTCGTCTATGACGACGGCACAGTCATCAACATGCCTGACATCAAAGACGCAGTCATGTCGGCCAACAAGCAGATAAACGATGTCTTCTTCAAAGACAACAGGATTTATCTCGCGCTTGACTTCGGTCTGGTCGTTTATGACGACCAGCGTCATGAAGTAAGAGAATCGGGGATATATAACATCAATATAGACCGTGTGACAATCGTCAATGACAAACTGCTTCTTTCGTATAACCGAAAATTCTATTGGGCCGATGTCGACACGCGTCACAACACATTCGACAGATTCAAGGAGATAGGTTTGTCGGTGCTCAACGACATCAGACCTATAGGCGGCAACCGTGCGATGCTGTCGAGTACAGACAACAAGACGCGCATTGCGACATTCGACTTTGAAAACAGCCGGCAGACCACAACCGGCGCGCTCGTCAACATCAAAGGCGGATTCAATGACTGCGAAAAAGGTTTTTATTTTCTTGACGGCAGCAATATAAACGTCATGGATGACGAGGGTAACGCTGTCGAGACAATCGCCATACCCGAGGCTTTTGCAAATGCTTCGATAGCTTACAGAAGCGGTAAGACGATATGGGCCGGCGATGCCGAGGGTATAGGGCGTTTTGATATTTCAGGCGCCACTCCGACAGTGCTGAACGACAAATACCGTCCGGAGGCCATGAGTGTCGGTCCTGTAGCCGGTATGATGCCTTCGCGTGACCATAAGCGTCTTTATATCTATAATGCCGGTCCGACAGCGTTCAAGACAATCCATAAGGTGTCTGACAACACCGACGTGCGTCAGCAGACAGATATTCTCGAAAACGGCAGTTTCCGCGATGTGGCGGTCGTCAATGCCACACTCGATTTCACCAAGTCGTATCAGAACCGTGACAAGAACACGGCCATGTATGGCGGTGTCGCCGGTGTGGTCGAGGATCCCGACGACCCCGAGATATATTATTGTGCCAACGGTCTCGAAGGTCTCTTTGTAGTCAGAGGCAACGAGCAGATACATCGATTCAACGCCACAAACTCGCCCCTTATATCGGCCTGGGGTGCCAATAACGCCAGCCGCGTCTTTGATGTCAAGATAGACAAAGCCGGCAACCTGTGGGCCGGCGTCGCTTATCGCCGAGACAACACAAAAGGGCCGTATTTCATACTTCCCGCTGCCAAACGCCGTAATATTCCCAATGTCACTGCCGAAGACTGGGTTGAAGCGCGCATACCTTCGACTTTTGTCAATCAGAAAGACTTCCAGTCGCTTTTCTGCGAGAAATCAAATGTCATAGCTCTGTTTACAAATAAATTTGTCTTCATCAGATCCATATTGGCTTTATCAAAACGTTCTTCTTCATGTTTTTCTGTACTGAATGCACGGATAACCGGAAGTCCGGTAAGGATCTCACGAGTAACAAGGTTCAGTCTGTCAACCAGGTTCTGCAGAATCTTAAATTTTGGTATTGCCACAATAAATAATACAGCAACAACCATCACGATCAAGATTACCCCAAGTACGATGATCCATGACATGCTGACATTCGTATGAAGAACCTTGAAAACTCCTCCGATTGCCATGATCGGTGCATACATAACCATTCTCAGAAGCATAACTGCAAGCATCTGGATCTGCTGGATATCATTCGTACTTCTTGTGATCAGTGATGCAGTTGAAAACTTGTCAAATTCTGCATTG
>USIN01000044.1 GCA_900554715.1 uncultured Bacteroidales bacterium | reverse complement strand
TGGGCCCGCCGTCGCACTCTTCGTTCACGAAGTGGACGGTGGCACCGGTCACCTTGCAGCCCCGGGCCAGAGCAGCCTGATGGGGGCGCAGGCCGTACATGCCGGGCCCGCAGAAGGACGGGATGAGCGCCGGGTGAACATTCAGGATGCGGCGGGGATAGGCTTCAATGACACTGGGGCCCAGCACGGAAAGGAACCCGGCCAGCACCACCAGATCGATGTTGTGGCTTTTCAGCGTTTCCAGCAGGGCTGCATCAAAGGCCTCACTGTTCTCGTAATCCTTGCGGCGGACCACAACGCCCTCCACACCGGCCTTTGCGGCCCGCTCCAGCGCGTAGACACCGGGCTTGGAGGCCACGACCAGCGTGATCTTACCGTTGGGGTTCTCGCCCCGGGCTTCGCTGTCCAGCAGGGCCTGCAGATTGGTGCCGCCGCCGGAAACCAACACAGCTACGTTCAGCACAGTTCCACACCGTCCCCTTCAGCGATGACACCCAGCTTGTAAGCCTCGGGCTCGCCGTTGGCGTGGAGGATCTCCAGCGCCTTGTCGGCCTGTGCGGCAGGAACGGTGAGCACCATGCCAACGCCCATGTTGAAGGTGTTGAACATGTCGTGCTCGGAGATGCCGCCTACCTTCTGCATCAGGTGGAACAGCGCCGGGGTGCGGACATCTTCCTTCTTGATGCGGGCGCAGCAGCCCTTTTTCAGGCTGCGGGGGATGTTCTCATAGAAGCCGCCGCCGGTGATGTGGGAAATACCCTTGACATCCACCTCTTCCAGCACCTTCAGCACCGGCTTGACGTAGATCTTGGTGGGAGCCAGCAGGGCATCGCCCAGGGTCTTGCCGCCCAGCTCGGCGGGGGTGGTGTGCAGAACATCGGGATCGTTGTCGATGTCAAAGATCTTGCGCACCAGCGAGAAACCGTTGGAATGAACACCGGTGGAGGGCAGAGCGAGGATGACATCGCCAGCCTGCATGGTCTCGTTGCTCAGGATCTTTTCCTTGTCCACAACGCCCACGGTGAAACCGGCCAGATCGTACTCATCCTCCGGCATCATGCCCGGGTGCTCGGCAGTCTCACCGCCCACCAGAGAGCAATCAGCCTGCACGCAGCCCTCGGCCACGCCCTTGACGATCTCGGCGATCTTCTCAGGGATGTTGCGGCCGCAGGCGATGTAATCCAGGAACACCAGCGGCTTTGCACCGGCGCAGATCACATCGTTGACGCACATGGCAACGCAGTCGATGCCAATGGTGTCGTGCTTGTCCATGATCATGGCGATCTTCAGCTTGGTGCCCACTCCGTCCGTGCCGGAGATCAGAACAGGGTGCTTGTAGCCGGTGCAGTCCAGCTCAAACAGGCCGCCAAAGCCGCCCAGACCACCAATGCAGTGCTCGTTCATGGTGCGGGCAACATACTGCTTCATCAGTTCAACGGAGCGGTAACCGGCGGTGATATCCACACCGGCAGCTGCGTAACTCTCAGAATAGCTCTTTTCCATCTTCTTACTCTCCTAACTTTTTCTCGTTTTTGGGACGGTCATTCAGGTGGCGTTCATGGATATCGGTGGAAAGCACCTCCTCCGGCCTCACGGCATACTCACCGGTAAAGCAGGCGGTGCAGAAACCGCATTTTGCGTTCTTGGCCAGCTGCACCACATGCTCGGTGGACAGGTAGCCCAGGGTATCGGCCCCGATGATCTCATTGATCTGCTCCACATTGCGGCCCGTGGCCACCAGCAGCTTCTGGTCGGGGATGTCGGTGCCGAAGTAGCAGGGGTATTTGAACGGGGGTGCCGAGACCCGGAAGTGGACTTCCTTTGCACCGGCATCCCGCAGCAGCTTGATGATGCGGGCGGAGGTGGTGCCGCGCACGATGGAGTCATCCACCAGCACCACCCGCTTGCCCTTGACGGTGCTGGACACCACGTTCAGCTTGATGCGCACGCTGTTTTCGCGCTGCTTCTGGCTGCCCTGGATAAAGGTGCGGCCGATGTATTTATTCTTGATGAAGCCGATGCCGTAGCCGCCGAGCTGTATTATTGCCGCCGGAACGGCCTTGGCCGCAATGTTGATACTGTGGGTCTTTAGGAGAGCTCCGATGAAGACCGCGAGGAAATAAAGCCCCAGTGGAAGCAGGAACCATGGCGAGACAAAGATGCCGAGCGCTATGAGCAGCAGGCTGCCGATGACAAAGACGGCCGGCAGCAGATGAACCGCCTTGAGAGAATCGGGATAGAGCAATTTCAGAGTCACCCGCGACATGCCGAAGACATAGACCTGACGGAAGAATTTTTTAAAATCGATACGGCGTTTGTGCCACACGGGTGCCTCGACAATCAGCCCGGTAGTGAAGCCTGCGTTGCGTATTCGGGTGCTCATGTCTATGTCTTCTGAAAACATCTCGCGGAATCCGCCGACACGTTCATATACCTCTCGCGAAAAACCCATGTTGAAAGTGCGCGGCACGAATTTTTCGAGTTTGATCTTACCCCCTCTGATGCCGCCGGTGGTCATAAACGATGTCATCGAATAGTTTATCGCCTTCTGAGTGTCGCTGAAAGAGTCATGTGCGGCGTCAGGCCCACCGAAACAGTCGTAACGTTTTGCGGCAAGAACCTTTGATATAGTCTCGAAATATGCCGGCGGGATGACGCAGTCAGAGTCGAAGAATATAAAATACATGCCCGAAGCCCTTTCCATGCCGTAGTTGCGGGCTATCGAGCGCCCTTCGTTGGGCTTGAAATAATATTTTACGTCGAGGCCGTGTGACGCGTATTTTTCGGCGACGTCCTTGCACGGCTGTGTCGAACCGTCCTCGACGATGATGACCTCGAAGTCGCCGTCAGTCTGTTCGGTCAGGCTGGCAAGCAGTTCGTCGACTTCGTCGACACGGTTGTAGACAGGTATTATGACAGAGTAGGTTTTCATCTTCAGCTCATTCTCGATTTGTAATCTTCATAGTCAAAAGCGCGGATGACACGGGCGTCGTCAGAGTGTTCGTTCGACGCCACGACAATCGCCGGGTGCTGGATGCCGTTGAACATCGTCGTCTTGACCGTGGTATAGTGGTTCATGTCTTCGAGTGTCAGACGCTGTCCGGCTTCGAGCGGTTTCTCGAAATACCAGTCGCCCATATAGTCGCCGCTGAGACACGAGTTGCCGCCCAGGCGGTAAGGGTGTCCGGCGTCAGCGCTCTCTGTTATCTTAGGCTGATAGGGCATCTCGAGTGTGTCGGGCATGTGGCAGGCGAACGATACGTCGACTATGGCGGTGCTGATGCCGTCGTTTTCGACGATATCGACGACCGATGTGATGAGGTCGCCCGTCCGCCAGGTGAAGGCGCTGCCGGGCTCAAGTATGACGCCGACACCCGGGTGACGCTCCCTGAAGGCTTTGAGCAGACCGACGAGATGGCCCGTGTCATATCCCTCGCGTGTCATGAGATGGCCGCCGCCCATGTTTACCCAACTTACTTTGTCAAGAAGATGGCCGAACTGCTGCTCGAAGGCTTCGAGCACTTTCTCGAGGTCGTAGCTCGTCGACTCGCAGAGGGCGTGGAAGTGAAGCCCCTCGATGCCCTCCGGCAGACCGTCTTTCAACGCCTCTGCCGGGACGCCGAAGCGCGAGCCGGGCAGCGCGGGATTATAAATATCTGTCTCGATGACCGAGCATTTTGGGTTGACTCTCAGGCCAGGCGAAACTCGTTTGTCAGGGTGGGCGGCGTTGTATTCCCTCACTTTTGCGGCAAATCGGTTCCACTGGCCGAGCGAGTTGAACGTTATATGCGAGCTGCCCTCGAGATATTCGTCGATGGTCGAGTCGGTATAGGCGGGACAATAGCTGTGTACCTCGTCACACAGAAACTCGCGTCCGAGACGCATCTCGTTGAGCGAACTCGCTGTCGACGCAAAGCCTCTTTCCTTGAAAAGACCGAAGGTGCGCCATAACGCATTGGCTTTGAATGCCATGATGATTTTGACGCCGGCGCGCTGCGACACCGATTCTATGAGGTCGAGATTACGGGCGATGCGGTCGGTGTAGACGGCGTAGAACGGGGTAGGTATGTCGGATACTTTCATTATTCGATAATTTTGAATTTAGCGAAACTCAGCAGCAGTTTTTTGGTGCTGACATTGTCAAAATTGACGGTAATCTTATGGTCAGGAGTGCTTGTATCAATCTCGGTGATGACGCCGCGGCCGAAACGCTGGTGCTCGATGACGGCGCCGCTGTGCAGCTCGGAGGCCGCGTGTTGCGCGAAGTCGCCGGCGGCAATGTTTTTGACAGACGAGTCTGACCTGTCAGACTTAAATGTCGGGCGGGAGGAGCCGTTGCCGCCAATAGGCCTGAGTACACGTTGCCGTTCAAAGCTGTCGTGCGACGGCCGTATTTCGGGAGGGGCAATCTGTGAACCGAGTCCGACCTTGAGATATTTGATATTGATGTCCTTGAGAAAGCGCGAGGGATTGCAGAGTTTGTTCTGGCCGTTGATATATCGGCTTTTGGCATAGGTCATCATGCAGAATTTCTTGGCGCGTGTGATGGCGACATAAAGCAGACGGCGCTCTTCCTCTATTTCGGCGAGACTGCCGCGGCCCATAGACGACGGCAGAAGATCTTCCTCGACTCCGACGATAAAGACATTGTCGAACTCCAGGCCTTTGGCCGCGTGTATGGTCATCAGGGTGACACATTCCTCGGCGCCTGTCGCTGCGTCCTGATCTGTTGCGAGAGACACTTCAGACAGAAAATCGACCAGACGCATACTGTCTGACGCGCCTTGCTCCTTCTTGTCCTCGACAAACTGGCGTGCGGCGTTGAGAAGCTCCTCGATGTTCTCTTTCTTTGATACGCTTTCGGGAGTATTCTCAGAGGCATACATCGTCAGAATCTTTGATTCGCGGATGACCTCGACCGTCATAGCCTCGGCGTCGATGTCGTCCTCGTTGTTCCGGGTGATGAACTGCGATATGAGACCGGTGAATTTCTCGATTTTTGATTTGGTGCCGCGGTTTATGTCGAGCTGATATGCTGCGGGATCCAAAGCTACCTGCCACAGACTGACATTGTTTTCAATAGCTGCTGCGGCTAATTTTTTTACCGTAGTCTCGCCGATGCCGCGGGCCGGTGTATTTATAACGCGCTTGAAAGCCTCGTCGTCGTCGGGGTTTATCGCAAGACGCAGATAGGCTACGACATCTTTTATCTCCTTGCGCTGATAGAAGGCCAAGCCGCCATAGATGCGATAGGGGATGTTGCGTTTGCGCAGGGCTTCTTCGAGAATACGCGACTGGGCGTTGGTGCGGTACAGCACGGCGAAGTCATTGTAGCTGTCTTTGCTGTGCATCTTCACCTGCGATATGCGGTTTGCCACCAGATATCCTTCCTCGAAATCGCTGTAGCTCTCGACGATGTTGATGCGCTCGCCGAGTTCGTTCTCCGAAAAGACTTCTTTGTGTATCTGACGCGAATTCTTGTCGATGAGCGTGTTGGCGGCGTTGATGATGTTCTGGGTCGAGCGATAGTTGCGTTCGAGCTTAAATGTCTTTAAATCGGGGTATTGGTCGCGAAGATTCAGGATAAACTTTATGTTGGCTCCGCGGAACGAGTATATGCTCTGGGCGTCGTCGCCTACGACGCAGAGGTCGCCCTGACCTTGGGTGAGCAGGGTGATGATGCTGTTCTGGGCGTGGTTGGTGTCCTGATACTCGTCGACGAGGACATATTTGAAAAACTCGCGGTAGTGGTTGAGAAGGCCGGGGTTTGATGACAGCAATACGTTGGTGTAGAAGAGCAGATCGTCGAAGTCCATCGCTCCGGCGATGCGGCAGCGGTCGCGGTAGGCCGTGTAGATGTCGACGATGTACGGGCGGCGCGCGTTTTTGTCAGAGCGCATCAGGTCGGCGTCGGCGCGATAGGCTTCGGGCGAGTAGAGCGCGTTTTTGGCGAATGAAATGGCATTGAATACCGTCGACGGATTATAAAGCTTTTCGTCGAGCTGCATATCCTTTATGATCATCTTCAGCAGCGACTTTGAGTCGGCGGTCTCATAGATGGTGAAATCACGCTTGAAGCCGATAAGGTCGGCGTTGGTCCTGAGAATACGCAGAAACATCGAGTGGAATGTGCCCATCCACAGTCTCGATGATGTTTTCTCGCCGACAAGGGCCTCGATGCGCTCACGCATCTCGCGGGCGGCCTTGTTGGTGAACGTAAGAGCCATGATGCGCCACGGCTCATATCCTTTGGCGAGAAGATGCACGATTTTATATGTGAGCACACGCGTCTTGCCCGAGCCGGCACCGGCAATGACGAGTTCGGGGCCGCCGAGATATTCGACGGCCTGTCGCTGCTGTGGGTTCAGTTTGTCGAGATATTCCTCCATTACCAGAATTTGTTGTTTTCGGGCGAGTATTCAAAGCCGGCTTCGCCAAGGCGTCCGACGAGAGTCCCGCGGTCGATGCCGAGGCCATCACAGAGGGCGTCGAGATCAGAGTATTCGTCTCTTAGTTTTGTATTTATATAGCTTAATAATATAGCGGGGTCTTGTGGCAGATTTTCCATGTCTGTTTATTTTACTACAAATTTACGCTATTTTTCACTAACAAGCCCACTGACATTGTATTTTTGATTACATTTGCATAAAAATTAAGTATATGCTATGTTGACTCATGACGAAATATCAGATTTAATCGCTTCAGCTATTAAAGAAATATCTTTGCCGCAGAATCCGGCGGGTCTCTACAGACCGATTGACTATACGCTCGAGACAGGCGGCAAACGGCTGCGTCCGCTGCTGGTCATTGCCGTGTGCAGTGCTCTCGGAGGTGATGTCGCCAAAGCCATTGACCCGGCTCTCGGCATTGAGATCTTCCATAATTTCACATTGCTTCACGACGATGTGATGGATAAGGCGGATATTCGCCGCGGCCATCCGACCGTACATGTCAAATGGGATGACAACACAGCCATACTCTCAGGCGACGCGATGCTGACACTCGCTTATGAGTACATAGCGAAATCATCGGGCGAATTTCTTCGCGAGGCCTTCAATCTGTTCAACAGGACGGCAATGGAGGTCTACGAAGGCCAGCAGTATGACATGGATTTTGAGAAACGCAAGGATATAACCGTAGCTCAGTATCTCGACATGATACGTCTTAAGACATCGGTCCTTCTCGGTTGCGCATGCCGCATGGGCGCTATCGTTGCCGGAGCCGACGAGGCCAAGGCTGACGCATTTTATCAGTATGGTGTCAACCTCGGCATGGCCTTCCAGCTTAAAGACGACTGGCTTGACACCTACGGCGACCCGACTATATTCGGCAAGGGCATCGGCGGCGACATCGTCAACGAGAAGAAGACATGGCTGCTTGTGACGGCTCTGTCTGAGGCCCGCGAGGAGCTGCTCGACATACTCGCCGAAGACCTTGAAGACAAGGAGCGCATCAGACAGGTGACAGCCGTTTATGACAGCCTGAAGCTTAGCGAACGCAGCATCAAGCTTATAAATGAATATTCAGACAAGGCTGTGGCTGCGATAGCCGACGCCGGTCTCGACCTTGAGGGCAGGAATTTCTTCACCGAGCTTGCCTTGAAATCAGCTTGCCGCGACCATTAGGATATGGAACTTTTTGATACTCACACGCATCTCTATCTGCCTGATTTTGATATTGACGGCGGTGGAGAGAAAGCCGTCGGGCGCGCTATCGAAGCCGGTGTGATGCGGATGGTCTTTCCCAACGTCGACCTCGCGTCGGTCGCGCCGTTGAGAACTCTGGCGTCGGAATATCATGGCAACGTGTATTGTGCCATGGGGCTTCATCCCACAGAGGTCAACGAAGCGTGGCGCGATACTCTCGCCGAGGTGCTGTCGAATCTCGATCGCGACAATGACGTGGCCGTCGGCGAGATAGGCATGGATCTTTATTGGGATAAAAATTTTGAAGACCAGCAGATGCAGGTCTTCGAGCATCAGATTGGCGTCGCCGCCGACTGCGGCCTGCCGATTATAATCCACTGCCGCGAGGCTCTCGACCAGACTCTCGAAGTCCTTCAGGGGGCGCCTGCGGTCAGCGCGGTTTTCCACAGTTTCGGCGGCACGGTAGCCGACGTCGAGCGCATCAGACGCACGGGCGACTATATGTTCGGCATAAACGGCATAGTCACATTCAAGAATTCTAAACTGAAGGAAGTACTGCCTGCGATAGGCCTTGACCGCCTGATGCTTGAGACAGACTCGCCCTATCTGGCGCCTGTGCCAAAGCGCGGCAAACGCAATGAGAGCGCTTTTATGGTCTATACAGCCGAGTGTGTCGCCGGAACTTTGGGCATCGAAATAAAAACGGTGGCCGAAAAGACCACCGCTAATGCTTTAAGATTTTTCAGAATCTAACAGAATCCTCTCAGAAACGCGAATTCGTCGGCTACGTCACACAGTCGGCCGACTGTCCGGCGTATAACTTCGATATCAGAGGTCACGGCCGACAGCTTGTTGTCGACAAAGACTGTCATCTTCACGTTGTCATCTGTGGCGGATTTGTCGGCGGGCAATGCTGACGTAATGTCGGCTGCGAGCGCCGCGAAATCACCTTTGTAAGGCGGCAGCTGGCCGTCTTCTATCGAATCGTCGGTTGCGAATCTGTAGTATATTCTGTCAGGACTGAGCAGTATGTCGGCGCGCGCGACATCGCCGGCGGCAAACATCAGTGTCAGTTTCTTTATTTCCTGTTCCATTTCGGTCAACGGGGCAAAACATTGACTTTTAATGCCTCGTAAGCTCTTTCGGCTTTCGCGCGGGCAGCCTCGACGTTTTCGTCTGTCGCAAGGATTACGCCCATGCGGCGGTGTCCTTTGATTTCAGGCTTGCCGAAGATGCGCATCTGTGTGCCCGGCTCGGCAAGGACGTTCTCGAGATTATCCATCTCGATTTTGTCGGTATCGCCTTCGACGACCACGGCGCGAGAGGCCGAGGGGCCATAGAATCTTATTGCCGGGACAGGAAGACCGAGCAGGGCGCGCGCATGGAGGGCAAACTCGCTGAGATCCTGCGAAATCATTGTCACCATGCCGGTGTCGTGGGGACGCGGAGACACTTCGCTGAAGATGACTTCGTCGCCTTTGATGAAAAGTTCGACGCCGAAGATGCCGTAACCGCCGAGCGCGTCGGTTACCTTCCTGGCAATCTCGCGGGCGCTCTCTATTGCCTTAGCAGACATCGGCTGGGGCTGCCATGAGTAGCGGTAGTCGCCGTCGATCTGTATATGACCTATGGGTTCGCAGAAAACAGTGCCGCTGACACTTCTGACTGTCAGCAGTGTAATTTCGTAGTCGAAGTCGACAAAGCCCTCGACGATGACACGGCCGGCACCGGCGCGTCCGCCTTCCTGAGCTATATGCCATGCGTTTTCGATGTCTTCGGCTTTCTTTATCATGGACTGGCCGTGGCCCGACGAGCTCATCACAGGCTTGACGACGCAGGGAATGCCGATTTCGTCGACGGCCTTCTTGAATTCGTCATAATCCGAGGCGAAACGATAGGGTGAAGTCTTGACGCCGAGTGTCTCGGCAGCCAGACGGCGTATGCCCTCGCGGTTCATGGTAAGGAACGCGGCGTTGGCCGTCGGAGTCACGTTGTAGCCCTCTTTTTCAAGCTCGACCAGCACAGGTGTGGCGATGGCTTCGACTTCGGGGATGATGTGGTCGGGCTTCTCGGCTTCGATTATCTGACGAAGAGCTTCGCCGTCGAGCATGTTGAAGACATAACTTCTGTGGGCTACCTGCATCGCCGGAGCGCCGGGATATCTGTCACAGGCGATAACCTCCACGCCATAGCGCTGGAGCTCGATTGCGACTTCTTTGCCTAACTCGCCGCTGCCAAGCAAGAGCGCTTTGCGGCCTACGGGGGTCATTACAGAACCAATTTTTGCCATGATATATGATGTAAATAATTAATACTCTGATGAGAAGTGAAAACGGATATCTGGGAAATCAGATTGCGCCATCTGCAGCACATAGTTAGAGTCGGCGAGGAACACGTCGCGGCCCTCGCGGTCGACGGCCATGAATCTGTTCTTGCGTTTCTTGAATGATTCGAGCGCGGCCTCGTTGTCGCTCTCGATCCAGCATGCCTTATAGAGCGAGATCGGCTCCCAGTTGCATTGCGCGCCGTATTCGTGTAGCAGGCGGTATTGTATCACCTCGAACTGCAGCTGTCCGACTGTACCGATAATTTTGCGGCCGTTGAACGTGTTGGTGAAGAGCTGGGCCACGCCTTCGTCCATGAGCTGCTGTATGCCCTTTTCGAGCTGTTTCGACTTCATGGGGTCGGCGTTCTCGATATATTTGAACATCTCGGGCGAGAAACTCGGCAGGCCTTTGAAGTGAAGGTCTTCGCCTGAGGTCAGTGTATCGCCGATCTTGAAGTTGCCTGTGTCGGGCAGACCGACGATGTCGCCGGGATATGCTTCGTCGACGATGCTCTTTTTCTGGGCCATGAATGCGGTCGGAGCGGAGAATCTCATGAATTTGCCCGAGCGTATGTGCTTGTAGTTGGCGTTGCGTTCAAATTTGCCCGAACAGATTTTCACGAATGCGATACAGCTGCGGTGGTTGGGATCCATATTGGCGTGTATCTTGAAGACAAAGCCCGAGAAAGTCTCTTCGGCGGGTTTTACCTCGCGCTCGAGTGTCATGACGGGGCGGGGTGAGGGAGCGATTTTGACAAAGCAGTCAAGCAGCTCTTTGACGCCGAAAGTGTTGAGAGCCGAGCCGAAGAACACCGGAGCAAGTTTGCCTGCGAGGTATTCATCGACATCGAATTCGGGATATACGCCTTCGATGAGGTCGAGGTCTTCACGCAGTTTGGCCGCGTCGGTCCCGCCGACGGCTTCGTCGACAGCCGGGTCATTGATGTCGTCGATTTCGACGCGTTCGGTCACTTTCTGTTTGTCGGGCGTGAAGAGATCGAGGCTATGCTCATATATATTATAGACGCCTTTGAATTTAGCTCCTATGTTGATGGGCCATGACAACGGTCTGACACTGATTTTCAGCTCGCTTTCGAGTTCGTCGAGAATCTCGAACGGGTCGCGGCCTTCTCGGTCGAGCTTGTTGACGAAGATGATGACGGGCGTGTTGCGCATACGGCAGACTTCCATCAGCTTGCGCGTCTGCTGCTCGA
>USIN01000043.1 GCA_900554715.1 uncultured Bacteroidales bacterium | reverse complement strand
CTACGGCTGAAGCCGCACCTACATATCGCCTGACGCGATTGTGAATTGTGCATTGTGCTTTTTGCATTGAATTAATCTTATGTTCTTATGTCCTTGTGGCCTTGTGTTCTTGAAATGGGAGCGCTACGGCTGAAGCCGTACCTCCATATCGCCTAACGCGATTGTGAATTGTGCATTTTGCATTAAATTAATCTTATGTTCTTTTGGCCTTATGGTCTTGTGTTCTTGGAATGGCGGCGCTACGGCTGAAGCCGTACCTCCATATCACCTGACGCGGCCGTGCCATGGGGCTTATAAAAACTTTGTCCTTCTGTTCGCGATTGTGAATTGTGAATTATGAATTTTGCATTTTAAATGTGTAAATGTTGAGCGCCCCGGCAGGCTCAATGGGCTGTCGGGGCGCTCGGTTGTGTTTATCAGGAATTCAAATTATTTTTCCTTGAGTTTGAGGTTGTCGAGATACCAGCGGAGGGCCTTAGAGCTTGGCCACTGGCTGTCGGCATTGCGGATGGTGATTTTTGTATCGGGTGTCACAGTGACGCCTTCGAGGTCGACTTCGACTTTCGCCCACTTATAGGCACCGTCCTTTTCGGGATGCGGCACGGGGAACTCGAATTCGCTGCGGGCCGCACCGGTCTCGACGATGACGACAAGTTCGGTGTCGTCGAAGACGCCGCTGCCCTGGCGCTGTGTACAGGTGTCGAACGTGAGCAACAGATGTGCGCCTGATGGCACGCCCTCGATCTTCGGCAGCACGATACCGCTCTGATAGCCTGTGAGGCCGAATTTGAGGTAGTTGCGCTGGAGGTAGGTCTGAGCCTGCGGTTTGCGCTCTGATTTGTCGGGATGGTGTGTGGCGATGATGTCATATCCTCTTTCAAGGAGGGCGTCGTAGGTCGATACGTCGTCGACTTTGTTGGTGCCGAGCTGCTGGGCTGTGGCGTCAGAGTCGTTCGAGCCGATTGTATCGCCGGCGGGAGTCTGGCTTGACCAAGGTTCGAACCATTCGAAGTCGTCGGCGAAGTAGACGACCTCGAAGATGCCGAGGTCTTCGGCCTCCATGGCGAAGAAACGCACAATCGGGGTGGCTGTGCCTGCATAGTAGCCTTTGAGCGTTACCTTGTGGCCGCTCAGGGCGTTCATGTCGACGGCGGGACCCGAGCCGACGACGCTGAGTGTGTTGGTGGCTCCGTCGACAACGAGCGTCGTGCCGTCGAGGATACCGGTGGCCATCACATAGGTATACGTCGGGGCCGAGTAGCTGTCGAGCTGAGCGGTGATGTCGACAGCTTCGGGATATGTCACTTCAGAGACGTGGTCGGTCATCGTGACGCGGTCGGCCGTGAAATAGGGCAGTTTGCGCGCGTCGGTCATCTTTGTTCCTTCGAGGGTGATGACGTCGCCGGGGGCAATCATATCGAGACCGCCGTCGGCGACATAGGTGATGAAGATGTTGGCCGTGCCGTCGGTGGCTACGGCATCCTCACCGATCTTGCCCATCACGACAAGGTTCTCGATCTTGCTCATCTTCTCGTCGGCGAGAGCTTCAGCCTCTGCGGCCTTTATGACGGGGAGGTCGCGGAATTTGTCGCCGCTCTGGCGAACCTCGACGATCGACATGCTCTCGAGGGTGGCGCCTTTGAAGACAACTTTTGCCTTGCGGGGATTGTCGGGTGCGCCGTCGCGGTAGTTGTCGCCGACAGAAATTCTGACTTCAGTAACGCCGACACCGGCCGCCGGCTCTACGGCTACCCAGTCGGGGGCCTCGACTACCGACCACGCTGCGTCGGCATAAACCGTGATGATGGCGGTCTGGGCGTTTTCAGCATCAAAGTCAAGATATGTGGCGCTGGTCATCGTTGCCTTCGACAGCTTGTTGTCGTCGTCATCGTCGCATGATGTCACGGCGAAGCCGAGGCAGGCCAGCAGCGCTATTACGAATATATTTAGTTTCTTATTCATCGTTCTGTCTTATTGAATTAAAGAAAAGCTGTTAGAAATCAAGACCGTCGTTCCAGCCCGGGTTCTGAGTGAGGTTATGGTTGAGCGAACGTTCGTTGATGGGTATCGGATAGAGGTAGTCGCGGCCCTCGTTGAAGCCATAGCGCTCGTGGTTTTTGTGATAATCGACATAACCGCTTGTGCCCTCTGAGAGCAGAATCTCCTTGCCGATTTCTTTTACAAGAGCACCGGCGGGGGCCGAGGGTGCAGGTGTGCCGTTTGCATAAAGCACGAGGTTTACCTTGCCGTCGCCTGTCAAGTCATATTCGCCGGGACCGGGGAAATACATGCCCTGAATCGACTGGTTGAGTCTCAGACCGGCCTTCCAGCGGAAGAGGTCGCCAAGACGGAAGCCTTCTTCAAGAAGCTCGATGCCGCGCTCGCGACGGATCTCGAGGATGACGCCGGCATTGTTGCCTGTCACGTTGGTGAAGCCTGTCTCAGCCGACAGCAGATAGGGGTCGGGCGTGGCGTTGGCGTCGGCCATGATAAGGTCGGGCATGCCGGCACGCTTGCGGATAAGATTGACAGAGTTGTTGAGGTCTTCCTGGGTGAGGGTGCCGAGCTCGGCCTTGGCTTCCGCATAGTTGAGAAGGACTTCGGCGTAACGGTAAACGGGGATATCGTTTGTGTTACGGCCGCCGCGGTCTACCTGACCGCCATTGACATCAGGCGCAACGATGAATTTAATCGGCATATAACCTGTTGTGCAGTAGCCGAAATCAGGTGCAAGCACTTCGCTCTTGCCGATACGGGTGTAACCGAGGCCACGGATGCTTTGGAACAGGCGCGGGTCACGGTCTTTCATCTCATCGGCGAAGACCATAGTCTGCCAGCCGGCTTTGTCGGTGAAGCGGCTGCCGTCTTTCATCAGATAGGTGTTGATGAAGTTTCGGGTCAGACCAGGGATGCCCTGTGTGGGCTGGAAAGACAGGCCGTTGGCGTTATGGCATACACCAAGAGAATAATTATTACGTATCGCAAGGATAAATTCATCGGGATTGGCATCTTCAAGGGTGAAGAGCGTCAGATAGTCTTTCGAGGGATTATTGGTGCTGTATAGCTTATATTCTTTCTCATCCATAAGCTGCTTGGCGGCAGCGGCAGCATGTCCTTCGAGGCTGATGTTGTGATATTTGCGATATGTTCCCTCATAGAGGCAGAACTGTGCTTTCAGCGCGAGAGCCGCACCGTGCGACACACGATAGGGGTTATCGGGATTCTTGGCTTTTACGGGAAGTATTTTTATTGCGTAGTCGATGTCTTTAAGCATCTCGGTCATTACAAATTCGCGAGAATCGCGTGCTTTTTGCAACTGCTCAGTATCAGCCGAACCGATAGGTTTGTCATACCAGGGCACATCGCCGAAACGCTTAACTTTCTCGAAATAAAAATATGCGCGGAAGAATCTCGACAGAGCCACATAATGATCTCTGACCGATTCGTCTTCACACTGGTCGGCATGGTCGAGACACTCGTTTATACGACGCAACGTACCCCATGACCAGCCTCCGCCCGATTCGGGCACCTGACGGCGGTTGCCGCCGATAATGACCGCTGACAGATTCATCTGCACATACTGGTCACTCTGCTCTGTATAAGGCTCTTTAGTGAGCAGGTTGTTATAGTAGGGATTGGTGAACAGCTTAAATTGATCATCGTTTTTAAAATAAGCGATGTCGTCGACCGAATCTTTCGGCTTAGTATCTATCCAATCTTCACATGAAGACAGTCCGGCCGCCAAAGCCAACATAAATACCGGAATTATTTTTTTCATTGCCATAATCTGTTTAAGGTTTAGAATGTTACGTCGATACCAAACATAAACGTTCTCGACCACGGATAGAACATGTTGCTCATCACGCCGTCGCCGCCTGTACGGTCAAATGCCGCTTCGGGGTCAATATATTTGGTGTTCTTCTTCAAGGGTGACCAGTAGCAGAGGTTCTCGCCCGAGAAGTAGACACGGACTTTCTCCATATAAGCCACTTTAGTCCATTTCTTGGGTAAAGTGTAGCCAACGGTCAAATTCTTGAAACGGAGGTAACGGAGGTTCTGGAGGTAACGGTCGTTGACAAACTGCAGTGTGCCCGACGTCGAGGCGTAAGCCATAGGACGGGGGAAGTATGCGTTGGGGTTGTCCTCAGACCAGATTTTCTCGCGGAAGTCCGCCGGCATGAAGCTCAGGTAGGGATAAGAATACGAGCCCCAGAAAGGCATCGAGTGTCCGTGAGGATACCAGTAGTGGTTGCCTGTGCCCTGGAAGAATGCCGAAACATCGAAGCCGAAGTAGCGGATGCTTGCGTTGAAGCCATACTGCAGGCGAGGTAATTTATTGCCAAGTTTGACGCGGTCACCGGGGTTGTCGACAGTGTTCTTGCCAAGACTGATATCGCCGCTGCCGTCGACGTCGAGATATTTGATATCGCCTGCCTGCCAGCCGCCGTTGATACGTTTGGCTACATAAGCGAGGTTGACTTCAGAAGCATATTTCTGAGCTTCCTCTGTTGTCTTGAACAGACCACCGGTCTTGAAACCCCAGATTTCGCCATATTCCATGCCTTCATAATAATCTTTGGCAAACGAACGGTCAGGGTTGTCATATTTTGTAATCTTCGAGCGGTAGTCGCTGAGGTTGAATCCGACGCTGTAAGTCAGCATCTGGTTTCCGAGCTGGATATTATCCATCCAGTTGACAGATACCTCATAACCTTTGGTGTTAAGGTTAGCGACATTCATAAGCGGTGCGTCGGCGCCATAGACGCTTGGAAGCGCAACACCCTCGGCAAGCATATCTACCGTGCGGCGGATATATCCGTCGGCAGTGATATTGAGTCTTGTACCGAAGAACGAGGCGTCGATGCCGAGGTCATAGTGTTCGGCTTTCTCCCATGTACGGTCTGAAGCAATCGGATCCTGAATCGATGTATAGGTGCCCATCGTATTGCCGTCAAAAGTATATCCGGCAAAGTTGTGAGAAGTTACCTGACGGATATAGGTGTAATATTCTTTGATGTTCTGATTACCGAGTCGGCCGTATGAGAAACGTATTTTAAGATTGTCCACTGTACTGCGGAGTGGCTGGAAGAAACTTTCTTCTGACATACGCCAGCCTACCGAACCCGAGGGATATGCACTCCAGCGATGACCTTTGGCAAAACGCGACGTGCCGTCGATACGGCCGCTGAGTTCTACGAGATATTTGCCTTTATAATCATAGTTGATACGCCCGAAAATACCCTGAATAGCATAGCCGGCTTGACCGCCGCCGACTCTTATCTCTCCCTCACCGCCTTTGAGATCAAGGTCGTCGAGATCTTCTGAGGTAAGATTCTGCGCATAGGCCGATATATTTTTATAATCGTATGACTCATAGTTGTAACCGCCGACGACAGTGAGATTGTGATCTCCGGCAAAGGTATCGTTATAAGTTGCAAAAGCATTGACAGTGTAATAATTGCGGGTATAAACCTGTTCTGTCAGCTCGTTCTGACCCGCACCGGTCTTGTATGATTCCAGCGGGCCGTCGGGTGTGACACGATATGTGATGTTGTTGCCGCGGAATGTATTACGGCTCTGCGAGAAACGGTAGGTAAAATCGGCGGTTACTGTCAGCTGCTTGATAGGTTTGATATCCATGCGGGTCATGTTGGTGAACTCCGTGCGACGTCTTACATTACGGTGATTGCCCTCGGCAAGCATAATATGACGTCCGTTCATGATACCTCGGCTGTTATATGAGTTGAGATACAGCCAGCTGCCGTCGGGGTTCTTCTCGGGGAAGCAGGCGAGAGCATGACGGGCACCGTATGCGAGTGCGTTCTCGACATTGGCATCAGGGCCTACGAAGTTATACGTCGAACCCATGAACGCCGTATTGTTCTGCATCGTAATCCATTTATTTATATTGAAGTCAATTTTGGCCCTGAGATTATACTTCTTGTAAATATCGGGGTTGACTTTAAGCATACCTTTTTCGTGGTTATAGCCACCTGACAGATAATACTTCGCTGCATCAGTACCGCCATTTATCGATAGGTTATACTGCTGAGTGGGGCGCTGGTCGTTAAAGACCATGTGGTAGCGGTCATAGTTGCCGTAGTAGATCCACTGACGCTTGCCGTTGCGCTCGATTTCCATCGTCCAGGGACGGTCGGGATTCTCGGTCTTGTCGTTGACACGGGCGAGAAGCTGCATCATATCGTAGTCAGTATAATTGACTTCCTTGGCGGTACCGTTGGCTGTGACAAACTGGTTGACTGTGTAGACTGACCAGTAGCCGCGGGTCTCGTATTCAGTGCTTGTCGTAGGCTCGTTCCAGCCCCAGCGACCACTGAAGCGCACTTTGGCTTTACCGTTTTCCGACTTGCCGCTCTTGGTCGTCACGAGGATGACACCGAAGGCACCGCGGGCGCCGTAGACAGCTGCCGCCGATGCGTCTTTGATAACCGAAATCGAAGCTATATCATTGGGGTTGACGTCGTCCATCTCGCCGACTGTGCCGTCAATAAGGACCAACGGTGCTGATTTCGCCTCGATTGATGTCACACCTCGAATATTAAGCTCACCAGACTGCTGGCCGGGGACGCCCGAATTAGTCGTGATGTTAAGGCCGGGGACCGAACCCTGAAGCATGTTCGACACAGAATGTGACAGACGGTCCTCGAGTTTTGCTCCGTCAACTGCGGCGACCGAGCCGGTGAGGTTGACTTTCTTCTGCACACCATAACCGACTACGACAGTCTCTTCGAGCATCATGGCGTCTTCCTCAAGAATAACATCAACCTTTGTCTGCTCTGCGCCGACCTTTACATTTTTTGGTTTATATCCTACATAAGATATTTTAAGGGTCACAGCTCCGGCGGGCACCTTGATAGTAAAGTTGCCGTCAATATCGGTGCTGACGGCCGCTTTATTCTCAACCACCTGAACGCTGACACCGATGAGGGGCTCGTCCTGCGCGTCGCGGACATTACCCGTCAGCATACGGTCTGCCGCAAGCGCCGCGGGAGCGCCCACCAGCAGCAATGCCAGCATGAGAATTAGTTTTTGGATTAGTTTCATAACAAAATCAAATGTGATGGTTATTAGAAATCAGGTTTATTTTCTGCGATAGAGATCTGTGCTGAAAGCCTTGGGACGTTCCATGGTCTCGGTGTAGACCGTGCCGAATTCGTCAGTTACGGTGATGACGACGTCAGTGTCGGCGTCGGGAGCCGTAGCTCTGAAGAAATGGGGGAACGACTGTGTCACGAAGTTAGGCACAGATGTGAGGTTGGCGTCATTGAAACGCGGCACAGACATGGCTGCGATGTGGAGCGGGTCGTAGGCCCAGCCTTCTTTGACTTCGAGTTCCTGACCGTTGACAGTCTTGATGCTGATCTTCCAGTCGTTGCTCCAGTTCCAGACATTGACAAGGATAGTATTCTTCTTGGTGTTAGGATATGCGCTTTCATATCTGAGCCATGCGTTCTTGACGCTCGTCGGAGCGCTGGCCGACATATTGGGGACATCGGCGCTCGAGAAACTGACGTTGTTGAGGTCGTAGCTGCGGAACTGGATGTTCTGATCCATCTTGGTGCCTTTGTAGACCCATTTGATGTCCTGACCGTTGACATCCCAGATTTCATAACCGCCGGGAGAACCGTCGGGGCTGAGATGTACGTCTTTCGTATAGTGGCCCGACCACCACCATGAACCGCAGATAGCAGTCACGTTGTGCTCATAGACCGGGCGGCCATTGATAATCTTGTCTGACGGACGCACGTTGTGGCTCTTATGGGTATGGCCGGTGATGAAATGCACTGTGTAGCCGTCGAAAGCGTTGAGGACGTCGCTGGTGTTAGTGAGCTCGCCCTTGAACTTGTCGCTTGTGGCAATGGGATAGAACACGGGAGCGTGCATCGTCACGACGATGGGAGTCGATTTGTCGACATAAGCCAGATCTTTGGCGAGCCAGCTGAACTGTTCGGGCATGAGGCGCTGGATATAGTTACGGCTCGATGTGCCGTCGTAGTTGCTGCAGTCGATATTGTCGAGAACGATATAGTGGACGCCGCCGATATTATATGAATAATATTCGGGAGATATGTTGGCCCAGTAAGGAGCCTTGGCGTCGACGTTGTTGGTCGTCTCCATCTTGTTGTCGTGATTGCCGATGGTGTGGTAGATCATCAGGTCGGGGAGACGTTTGTTGATGTCGTCGAGATAGTTGGTGAGATCATACTTGCGGCTGGCCCAGTAGAGATCCCACGACATATCGCCGAGCGTGAGGGCATAGAAGCGCGTGTCGGGATTCTGACGGATATAATCCTTGACATCGTCGGTAAATTCAGTGAACTGCTTGAGGTCGTCGGTGCGGTCGGCCAGGTGCATGTCACCGAAGACAAGCATCTTGTATTTGCTCTGATCGACCTTCTTGAGTTTGAAGTGAGCGCTCTCGGGTTCGTTGGGACCGCCTTTGAGCTTGGCATACATCACGGGGAGGACGCCGAGCTGTTCGGGCTCGTAACCCGAGGGAACCGACATGAAGACATAACCCTTGATCTTTGTCGACGCAAGCTGATAGACACCGTCGGCGTCTGTAACCGCAGTCTCGACACCGTCACTGACAACGACCCCGGCAACCGGACCGTCCTCCGTAGAGATGCGGCCATAGACAGTCGTGCCTTCAGTGATGTTGATGGGTTTGTCGATAAGGGTGATGTTTACCGTACCGCACATCTTTCGGCTGTCACCGCGCTTGATATAGACGCGATATGACCCGTCGGCAAAATTTTTGGGAAGTGTAAACGAGAAACGGCCCACACCCAGCTCTGAAGAAGCGGCGACGGGCACGACCGACGTTATCGGGCATTCAAAGAAAACACCCTGAAGATTCTCGAGATAGACGATGTCGGTCTCGGCGACATCATCGCCCTCCGACAGAGGGAAGGTACAATCCTGCCCTTTGATTACCTCGATTGACTTCGGCAGCGTGACATGAATCCCCGAGCCACCCGTCGGATTGTCGGGGTAGTCGACGTCGTCATTACAGCCGTAAAATGCGAAAGACAGAGCTACAGCAGTGAAAGCCAAGCTCATAAATTTAGAAATCTTCATAGACAGCTTATAATTCCTATATTAATATTAATTTAAGGTTAATCGATTCTCATACTTCACGGGGCTGACAGAGCCAAGCCCGGACTTTAATTACGCCGTAAAAGTACAATTTTTATCAATATGAAACAAAAATTTTCATATCGAAATAAAAAATTTCGCAACGAAAGTTTATTTTTAACAATTTTAGCACTCCCATTTAAGAGTAAAACACCTTTTAACTTAATTTTTCTATTTTTATAATATCTACGGCCATCCTTACCATAACTTTGCAAGAAAATACCGATACTCATATATTTATATGTTTATAATGACTCAGAAAACGATAAAATTATTTTTCAGACTTGCCTTTTGCATATTCGCGGCTTTCACGGCGACAAGTTGCGGCGACAGCGAAAGTTTCACCGTCGAAGGCACAATAGGAGGCAATCCGACGCTCAACCTCAGATACCTATACTACAGTAACAACGCCCTGCAGCAAGGCATAACCGCCGCCCGTGAAGGCAAATTCACCTTCAAAGGCTCAAGCCAGACACCTACCGTCATTGAGATAACCGACAATGACTATCGCCTGATTGGCCGCATCTATGCCGTCAACGGCGACCGCATCGAGTGCCGGCTCGACCGCAACAACCCCAACAACATAAGCACCGAAGGCAACGACGACGGCGAACGCTGGAGCCGCTTTCTGCGCGACAACGCCGAAGCCCTCGCAAGCCCCGGCGCCAACACAACGATTGAGAAATATATCGCCGACCGTCCCGATGACGTTGTCTCGACTCTGCTGCTCGTGACTTCATACAACTCGGCCGGCAACGCCGCCCGGGTCGATTCGCTCCTCGAGACGATAGCCACAGAAGCGCGCCCCTCGACCCTGACCGACGGCTACAACTATCTGCTCCAGCGGCTTGTCGCTGCCGAAGCCACATCTGAAGTCAGACCCATCGTATACTTCAACTCCCGCGACTCGCTCGAGACCTACAACCCCTCGCGCAGCAAATACTCCCTTATAGCAGTCCGTCCGAGCCACTTCAAAGTGTCAGACTCTATCACGCCCGAGCTCAGATTACTGGCCGGCAAATACAAAACACGCACCCTCAGAATCGTCGACTTCTCGACAGAGACCGACACCACAGTCTGGAAAACCGAGGTGCGAGGCGACAGCGCCTCATGGAGCCGCGGCATCCTCGTAGCCTCGGTCGCCACCCCCGGCATCGACAGGCTCGGCATCCCCGCCCTCCCCTACTTCATCGTCGTCGACTCGACAGGCACGCAGCACTACCGCGGACAGTCGGTCAAGGCAGCCAGAGCCGACATCGAGCGGCTGCTCGACAGATAAACCGCCCCAACACCCCTCGGAAAATGTTAGTGAAGATCTACGGCGCCGCCGTCAAAGGCATTGACGCCATTACCGTAACAATCGAAGTATCTGTAAGCAAAGGCTTCCAGTATTGCATCGTCGGCCTCCCCGACACAGCCATCAAAGAGAGCAACGAGCGCGTCAAATCGGCCCTTAAAGAGACAGGCTACGACCTGCCCCGCCGCAACGTCGTCATCAACCTCGCCCCCGCCGACGTGCGCAAAGAGGGTTCGGCCTACGACCTTCCCATAGCGATAGGCATCCTCGCCGGCGCCGAACAGATAACAGCGACAGACCTCGACAAATACCTGATAATGGGCGAACTGTCGCTCGACGGCAGCCTGCTGCCAATCAGAGGCGTCCTGCCCATGGCGATAGAAGCGCGCCGCCTCGGCTTCAAAGGCATGATACTCCCCGCAGCCAATGCAGCCGAAGCCGCAGTCGTCAACAACCTCGAAGTCTACGGTGCCGCCAATCTCGCCGGCGTCATCAGCCATCTCACCGGTCTCGGGCCGCTGCCACGCACCGTCGTCGACACACGCGGCGAATTCGCAGCCGCCCGCGACATCTTCGACCTCGACTTCGCCGACGTCAAAGGTCAGGAAAACGTCAAACGCGCCTTCGAGGTCGCATGCGCCGGCGGCCACAACATACTCCTCGTCGGCCCTCCCGGCTCAGGCAAGTCAATGATGGCCAAACGTCTGCCGACGATAATGCCGCCGCTGACGCTCCACGAATCACTCGAGACCACAAAAATCCACTCTGTCGCCGGCAAACTCAAACGCGACTCCCGGCTGATAACAATGCGTCCATTCCGCTCACC
>USIN01000042.1 GCA_900554715.1 uncultured Bacteroidales bacterium | reverse complement strand
GGCGGCGCGTGCGCCGAAAGCCGGCGCGCCTATGTAGACGGCGTCGGCGCCGTGGTCGATGGCCGCGATGGCGGTGGCGGCGTTTTTGGCCGGTGCGAGTAGTTCGAGTTCTGTCATAGGCTGTCGATGAGGCTGAAGGCGACGTCGCGCGAGGCGTCGATCAGCGCCGGCACGTGGGCGTCGCTGTTGACGATGATGGGTACGCCGGCGTCGGCGAGGTGACGCGGGTCGGGGAAGAGCCGGCCGTGCTCGACGTAGGCTTTGGTGTTGATTTCGACGATGACGCCGGCGGCTATGATGCGGTCGACGAGATCGTCGGCGAGCTCGCGGTACCACGGCTCGTCCTCGATGCCGGGTTGCCAGTATGATGCGTTCTGGCCGACTTTGTCGAAGTGGCCGATGATGTCGAAGCCTCCGGCGGCCAGCATCTCGCGCGAACAGCGGTAGAAAGTCTCGACGACATAGCGGATGTCGTTGTCGAAGTGGCGCTCCATCTTCATCCTGAAGCTCTCGAAGCGGCCGTCGATGTCGACATATTCGCCTTCGGGGTCGGGAATGAAGTGCACCGAGCCTATCGAGAAGTCGAGCCCGAGGTTTCTGAAATATTCCGACGACGGGCCCCATTGCGGGCCGAGGTAGTCGATTTCCATGCCGGCATAGAAGCTGACGCGGTCGCCGTAGACCGAGCGGATGCGTTCGACCTCGGCGAGATACGGCGCCACGTCGTCGAAGCCCATGTTGCAGGGCGACGCTATCGGTATCGGTGAATGCGGCGAGAAGCCGTAGTGTGTGAAGCCTTGTGCGACGGCCTCGCGCGCGAAGTCGTCCATCGTGGCGCGGCCGTCACAGTACTGTGTATGGCTGTGGAATGTATATTTGCGGTTGTCTGATAATATTTCTCTAATGTTCATTCAGAGGGTTTCTTTGACGATTCGTTCGGCCACGCTCACGCGCAGGTATCTGATAAACATCGCGACAGACGCCACGGCGACGGCGGCTGCGATGCCGGTGGCGGCGGCCAGCGGCAGGCCGAAGCCTTCGGGTGAGGGGGCATAGAAGATATAGCTCACGCAGATGATGGTCATGAACAGTGCCGGCACCAGACTGATGACGTAGGCTTTGCGGTGTCGGGCGAGCCAGACGGTGATGGCCCACATAGTGAACACCGACAGCGTCTGGTTGACCCACGCGAAGTAGCGCCACAGTATATTGTAGTCTATCATCATCACGGCGAACGTCAGGGCGAATAGCGGCAGGCTGACGAGCAGTCGCCCTGTCAGCTTCGACTGTCCGACCTTGAAGAAGTCGGCGGTGATGAGGCGTGCCGAGCGCAGGGCTGTGTCGCCGGTGGTGATCGGGGCGGCGATGACGCCGAAGAGGGCGAGGATGCCGCCGGCCGTGCCGAGCCAGCCGAGCGATATGTCGTGGACGAGCGAGCCGGCTGTGCCGCCGTCGGCCATATAGTCGTTGAGACCCTGATAGCCGCCGGTGAAGGCTATTGCCGCAGCCGCCCAGATGAGGGCGACGATGCCTTCGGCGACCATCGCGCCGTAGAATATCGGACGCGCCAGACGTTCGTTCTTCAGACAGCGGGCCATCATCGGCGACTGCGTGGCGTGGAAGCCCGAGATGGCGCCGCAGGCGATGCTGACGAACATCATCGGGAAGACGGCCTGCGAGCCGACGTGCCACGACGACTCCGATGCCATGTCGATGTTGAGCTCGACGGGGCCGAAGATGATATACCCGCCGACGCCGACGGCCATGAACAGCAGGGCCAGGCCGAAGACGGGATAGAAGTTGCCGATGAGTTTGTCAATCGGCAGCAGAGTGGCGAGGATATAGTAGGCGAAGATGGCGCAGATCCAGAATGTCGTGTTGAGCGACGCGGGCGTCATGCCGGCGATGAGGTCGGCGGGTGTCAGGATGAACACTGCGCCGACGAGTATGAGCAGCACGACAGAGACGATGTTCATCAGCTGGCGCGCGGTCATGCCGAGCTCGCGGCCTATGATTTCGGGCAGCGAGGCGCCGTCGCCGCATATCGACATCATGCCCGACATGAAGTCGTGGACGGCGCCGGCGAAGATTGTGCCGGCGACAATCCAGATGAATGCGGCCGGACCGAACTTGACGCCCATGATGGCGCCGAAAATCGGGCCGAGGCCGGCGATGTTGAGAAACTGTATCAGGAAGACCTTCCACGTCGGCAGCGGCATGAAGTCGACGCCGTCATATCTGGTCTCAGCGGGCATCTTCCGCTTGGGGTCGACCCCGAAGACGCGGGCGCAGACGCGGCTGTAGATGACATATCCGGCGATGAGCGCCGCCAGTGCTATCAGAAATTCTGTCATGGTGACCTCCGTCGGCTGTTATTTCGTTATCTTGGCCGGACCGTTGTCGGGGCGCGCGATGGCCTCGCGCATCGTGGTGTCGGCCTCCATGTTTTTGAGACGGTAGTAGTCCATGACGCCGAGGTTGCCCGAGAGGAATGCCTGTGCCATTGCGCGCGGCAGTTCGGCTTCGGCCTCGATGACCTTGGCGCGGGCCTCCTGAGCCTTGGCTTTCATCTCCTGCTCGAGGGCGATGGCCATGGCGCGGCGCTCCTCGGCCTTGGCCTGGGCGATGTTCTTGTCGGCCTGAGCCTGGTCGATCTGCAGGGTGGCGCCGATGTTGCGGCCTATGTCGATGTCGGCGATGTCAATCGAGAGTATCTCGAAGGCCGTACCCGAGTCGAGGCCCTTCTTGAGCACGAGCTTCGAGATCGAGTCGGGATTCTCGAGCACCTGCTTGTGGCTCTCCGACGAGCCGATCGACGAGACTATGCCCTCGCCGACACGGGCGAGCACGGTGTCTTCGCCGGCTCCGCCGACGAGCTGGCGTATGTTGGCGCGCACGGTGACGCGGGCCTTGGCTATCAGCTGTATGCCGTCTTTGGCAACGGCTGTGACGGGCGGTGTGTCGATGACCTTGGGGTTGACGCTCATCTGCACGGCCTCGAAGACGTTGCGGCCGGCGAGGTCGATGGCCGTAGCCATCTTGAATGTCAGTTCGATATTGGCTTTAGAGGCCGAGACAAGGGCGTCGACGACTTTGGTGACGTTGCCGCCGGCGAGGTAGTGGGCCTCGAGGTCGTCGCGGGTGACTTCCTTGAGTCCGGCCTTATGGGCTTCGATGAGAGCGCGCACGATGATGTTGGCCGGCACATTGCGGATGCGCATCAGCACGAGCTGCACGAGTGAGATTCTGACGCCGCTGGCGCGCGCCGAAATCCACAGGAAGAAGGGGCAGTAGTAGAAAAAGACGCCTAAGACTACGACTGCGACGATAGCGATGAGGATTATTGTTAGTTCCATTGCTGTGTGTGGTGTGGTATTATGGTGATTGGTTAAATTTCTTTTTATTGCTCAGGCTGCTTGTCAGCGCGAGGCGTTTTCGAGGCGCACGACCTTGTTGCGCAGCGTCGGCATCGCCGAGTCGAGATAGAGCGTCATGTCCTCAAGCTCTTCGATGCGCGCGGCCGTCGAGCGGTCGCCGGCGCGGTATCTGTCGCGCAGCGTCTCGAGTTCGGCTGCCGTCTTCTCGCGCTCGGCGCGGTTGGCGAGCAGTTCTTCCATGGCCTTGCGGGCCCGGGCGTTCGAGAAATCGTCGAGACTGCGGGCAATGCGTCCGTTGCCGAGAGCGATTTCAAAAACTGCGTGGCCGGTGCGGGCGCTGTGGCGGCCGTCGCCTATGGCGGCAATCCGTTCTCTCAAGTCTGAATAGTCCTTGCCGGGCGTCTGTGTCGCTGCGATTGAGCTTATCCGCGCCAGTCCGGCGAGCGCCGGATCGTCTACATCGACGTTGACGCGTGTCGGCGACGTGATGTAGACATATATCGTCACCTTGCCCGGTATGCGGTTGCGGTCGGTAGCCCACCAGCCGATGCCCGTCGATTCGTCGATGGCGAGCATGTAGTCGTCGTAGGGCGAGTTGTAGGGCATGCCGATGTTCTGCGGCTGGAAGAAGCCGTCGTCGTTGCGTCGCGTCAGGAATATGTCATATCCGCCGAGCGAGTTGTCGCCGTCGGCCGCGAAGTAGAGCGTCATGCCGTCGGCCATCAGGAACGGATAGTCGGCGTTGCCGCCCCCGGCGAGTTCGTCGTCGAGGTGGCGCGGCGTGTCGGTCGTGCCGTCATCGAGAATCTGCGCGCTCATCAGTCTGAGCGTACCGGTCGTGTCGGCCTCGGCCCATATCAGCTCGCCGTTGTTCTCGGGACGGTAGACTACTGTGGCCGCGTCGATGTCGGCTTCGGCTGCCGGCACGAGGTGTCCGGCTGACCGTGACAGGCGGTAGTGTGTGAAGAAATCATCGGCGTCGACGACGAGCGAATCGATGATCTCGATCTTCTCGACCCTCTCGAGCATGTTGCGCATCATTATCAGACGCGACTGCATCTCGCCCAGCTCGTCGGGAGCCTGTTTCTTGTTCTTCTTTAGCTTTGCCTCCCATGCGTCGAGGGCTTCCGACGCGTCGTCGAGGCGGTAGGCGTCGAGAGCTATGACGGCTCTGAGGCGTGAGGCGTCGGTGACGCCGCGGCCTTCGGCAACTTTCAGCGGAGCTTCGGCCTCGTCATAACGCCCCAGGGCATAGAGCGTTGAGCCGAGATAATAATTGACGTTGCCGTCGCGGGGCGACGACTTTCTGAGGGCTTCGAGGCGGGGAAGCGCTTCTTCATATTTTCCGTCGAGATAGAGGCGTTTGGCCTCGTCGAGCGGCTTGGCCGCCATGGCCGTCAGCGCGGCAGTGAGGAGTAATATAAGACTGTATAATGACTTGCGCATGGATTACCTAATTTAATAACCCTCAAAGTTACAAAAAAAGCCGCTAACCGACAAGCGAAAAATTCCGCCCGGTTTCCCCCTTCCTGAACCTATAAGAATTTAGCACACTCTCTGCATCGTAATAGCGTAGCGACGAGGTCTGGCATAGACTGCTGACACGGTTATTTTCCCAATCTCAGGCGCAGGTAGTCGATGACGAAGTCGGCGAGGGTGTCGAGGGGCAGGAGGGATGAGTCGAGGCAGAGGTCATAGCTTTTGGCGTGGCCCCAGCGTTTGTCGGTGTAGAAGTTGTAGAAGTTGGCGCGGAGCTTGTCGGTCTTCTCGGCGAGGGCTTTGGCCTGTTCGGGGGTGACACAGTCGGCGCGCTCGAGGATGCGCCTGACGCAGACGTCGATCGGGGCGTGGACGAAGATGTTGATGACGTTGTCGACGTCGCGCAGGACGTAGTCGGCGCTGCGTCCGACGATGACGCAGGGACCGCCGTCGGCGAGTTCGTGGATGAAGTCGCACTGGGCTTTGTAGATGCTGTCTGAGCTGATCGATGTCGAGCCGGTGTAGTATGCCATCGGGTTGTAGCCGAGGTTGAAGGAGAAGAGGCCCGAGATGAATGTGGGCATTCGCTCGTCGTTTTTCTCGAAGTATTCGGTGCTCAGGCCTGATTTTTCGGCGGCTTTGACGAGGAGCTGCTTGTCGTAGAATGCTATGCCGAGTCTGTCGGCGATGAGGCGTCCGAGGGCGCGTCCGCCGCTGCCGAAGGTGCGGCCGATGGTGATGACATATTTTTCGGGCAGTTGTCGTTGTCTGTTGTCCATGATATTATTTCTACAATTATGATGACGGGTTTGTTTAGAAGCGTGGGTTTAGGATTATGTCGTAGCCGAGGAAGCCGGGGCAGACCGACAGGGTGAAATGGCTGCCGCTGCGGACGGCGTTGTAGCGCGAGCGTGATGTCTCGTAGGTCTTGAGGCGACCGTCGGGGAGGCTGACGGTGACGCAGTAGGCGTTGTAATGGCCGGCCGGAGTCATGCGGCCGCGGCCGACGCGACGGTAGCGTGTGCGCTGCTCGACGTGGCGGTCGACGACTTCGGCGTCGCAGTCGCGGGCGTCGTCGCGGTCGGCGAAAACGCTGTTGGCTGTCAGGGTGATGCCGTAGACAAGCGAGGCTGAGAAGATGAAAGCTGAGATGGTCGTGTAGACGCGGTCGCTCATCGGCGTCACTTTGCTTATGAACCCCCGGAGCCACGGGACGAGCGCGGCTCCGACGATGGCAGCGAACAGCGGCGGCAGCCACCAGGCGACGACGGTGTCGCGGTAAAATGCCATGCCGGCGACGAGGGACGCCAGGGCCGTGAGTATACAGACGATGAGGCCTGCTGTTTTCAAAGCTTTCATTCTTTAGGTAGGATGTTTGACGCAAAAATAATGGAAATTTTATAATTTTGCAGAGACTAATGTAAAATTAAATTTATTGACAGATATGAAACTCAGATTCCTCAAACTTGCCGCTGTGGCAGCGATGCTTGTTTTCGGCGGCGCGGCTCATGCACAGTTCAATCTCAAGAAAGCCGGCTCGGCTGTCGCAAAAGCGGCCAAGGCTGTGACGCTGTCAGATGAGCAGATGGTCCAGTATGTAAAGGAATATATCGACTGGATGGACGCACACAATCCCGTGACTCCGGCCGACAATCCCTATACCAAGCGTCTCGACAGCCTTACGGCCGGTCTGACGTCGGTCGAGGGCACACCGCTCAATTTCAAGGTCTATGACGTCGTCGATGTCAATGCGTTCGCCTGTGCCGACGGCAGTGTGAGAGTGTTTTCGTCGCTGATGGACATAATGAGCGACGAGGAGCTTCTCGGTGTCATCGGTCACGAAGTGGGCCATATCGCCCACAAAGACTCGAAGAAAGCGTTCAAGACCGCGCTGCTGACTTCGGCTCTCAAAGACGGAGTGGCGGCAAACGGCGGTGTGGCTGCAAAACTGACCGAGTCGCAGCTCGGTGATCTGGGCGAAGCCCTTGTCAACGCCAATTATTCTCAGAAGCAGGAGAAGGCCGCCGACGATTATGGTTATGAATTCCTCAAATCGCACGGCCGCAATCCTTATGCGATGGCGCTGTCGTTCATGAAACTCAAGGAACTCGAGGAAAAGCAGGGCTACGGCAAGACAAGCAAGGTAAACCAGCTCTTCTCGTCGCACCCCGATCTCGACCTGCGCATCAAACGCATGAGCGAGCGTGCCGAAAATGAGGGTTTCTCGAAGCCCGAATAAACCTAAATGATGTATTCGCGTGTTTATTATCTGAATACATTAATAATATATAAATGTGACAGAAGATGAAAGGACATAAACTGATATTAACGGCGCTCCTGGCTCTGGCGGCCGGCATAGCGCTTATAGTGACTCACCGCACGGTCAGCAGCGGAGGTGTCGTCATAGCGGGCGGCGTGATGTTCGTGCTTGCGGGATTTATCAATGTCATCGCTTTCCTGTCGTCGCGCGACGAGAACGGCAAGTCGCATCTCGGGTCGTTCGGCCTCGCTTTCGGCTGGCTGACGAGCGGCGCGGCTGTCGTGCTCGGTCTGTCGATGCTGATATTTCAGAACACGTTTGTCGGTCTCGTGCCTTTTATCTTCGGAGTCCTTGTCGTTTTCGGCGCTCTGTTCCAGTTTTTTGTACTCAGTGTCGGCATCAGGCCGGTGACATTGCCGGCGTGGTTCTATGTTTTTCCGATGGTGCTTGTCGGTCTGGCCGTGTATGTCTTCATGCAGCAGTCGCAGACCGACGACTGGATGATAATGCTCGCCACGGGCATTGCCTTTACGGTCTTCGGGGCGGCGATGTTTATCGAGGGCGCCATGGTCGGAGCGGCCAACCGCCGTCAGCGCCGTGAGTCAGCCACAGCAGGCGAGACTGCCGTGACCGACACAGCCGACGCGCCCGCTAAGGCCGACACAGCCGTTATCACAGGCAATAAGGCCGGAGAGACCACAGACGACACAATTGACGTTAACGCCAAATGAGCCGTTTCAGTCGCGACGCGATGGTGTGGGTCGATCTCGACGACACCGTCTGGGATATGAGAGGCAACTCTGAACTGTGTCTGGGCGAGCTTTTCGCCGAGGAAGGCATCGACCGCTATTTTGCCGACAAAGAGACATGGTCGCGTATTTATCATGAGATTAATCTCGGTCTGTGGCAGCGCTACAGCCGGGGCGAGATTTCGCGCGACTATCTGCGGCGCGAGCGCTTCGCGTCGCCGCTGCGTCTCGCCGGTGTCGGCGTCGACGAGGCCACGAGGCTGTCAGACTATTATGACAGGGTATACCTGAGCCGGCTCGGCTGCAAGACCGGTCTGGTCAACGGCGCCCGTGAATTTCTCGGCTATCTGAAAGACCGGGGCTACCGCCTCGGCGTTCTCAGCAACGGCTTCCGTGAAGTTCAGTATGACAAGATGCGCTCGGGCGCCATCGACGGCTATTTTGACGTCGTCGTGCTCAGTGACGAAATCGAGGTCAACAAACCCGACCGCCGGCTCTACGACTACGCCCTCGTCAAGGCCTCGAGCGGCGACCGCGTCAACGTCATGATCGGCGACAATGTCGAGACCGACATCGCCGGCGCCGTCAATGCGGGCTGGCCCGCGATATGGTATAATCCGGGTGGCGAGACAATGCCCGACACACTGGCGGATGCAGATATCAGCGAGGTCACGACGCTCGCCGGCATCTGCGGTCCTTTGCTTTGAAACGCAGCTACGGGAAGTGAAGCCGGGCGGATTTTGACATCCGTAGACCCCAAATGGGCCTTTAAAACGAGAAAAAACGGCGTAATCGTTAAATAATCACTACAAAAGCTGCAAAGTATTGTGTTAAATCCAAAAAAAAGTGCGATATTTGCGCTTGCAAAAATGGAATTACTATTTGTGCGCCGATAAAGCGCTCATAAAAGATATTAATAAACCAGTAACTTAAAAAATAGACTAAAATGACTAAAGCCGACATTGTAAACGAAATTGCAAAGTCTACAGGTATTGACAAACCCGCTGTGCTTGAGACAATCGAGAAATTTATGGAAGTAGTTAAGGACTCGCTTGCTCACGGAGAGAATGTATATCTTCGCGGCTTCGGCAGCTTTATCGTAAAGACACGCTCTGAGAAGACCGCGCGCAACATCTCAAAGAACACTACCATCATCATCCCCGCCCATAAGATTCCCGCGTTCAAACCCGCTAAGGTCTTTATGGAAGATGTGAAATAATAAGAGCTTCGCTCACAACAAACCATCAAGATATTAACCATTTAATAAATTAGCGTAAAATGCCAAGCGGAAAGAAAAGAAAAGGCCACAAGATGGCTACCCACAAGCGCAAAAAACGTCTCAGAAAAAATCGTCATAAGAAGAAATAATTGTTATTTCTGCAACGATTACGAATAAACGCTATACGAAGAACAAACTTGAAGCGGGCGTCTCAGCTGGGATAGCAGTCCCGATCAAAGTTTGTTCTTTGTGTTATTTTAGAGACGTAAACGCCACAACAGACACATCCCCGTATCCTTACCGTGTCGCGCAGCCGTCGCCGCGCGGCTCTATCAACAACAAACATTGACCAATGAAAAGCGAACTCATCGTAGACGTTCAGCCGAGCGAGGTTTCGATAGCCTTGCTTGAAGACTCGCGACTGGTGTCTCTTCAGAAAGAGGCGCGCAACATCGCGTATGCCGTCGGCGACATCTACCTGGCCAAGGTGAAAAAGCTCATGCCGGGTCTAAATGCCGCCTTTGTCAATGTCGGTTATGAAAAGGATGCTTTCCTCCACTATCTCGACCTCGGGTCACACTTCGCCACCTACAGCGACTTCGTCAGACAGCTCCTCGACGACCGCCAGAAGCTCCCAGTCCTCGAGAAAATGAAAATACGCCCCGACATCGACAAACACGGTTCGATTGTCGATCTTCTCGAAGCCGGGCGCGAACTGCTCGTGCAGATAGTCAAAGAACCCATATCGTCGAAAGGACCGCGTCTGACGACCGAAATCACATTTACCGGCCGCTTTATCGTGCTGATACCTTTCAGCGACAAGATTTCGATATCACAGAAGATAAAATCGACCGAAGAGAAAGTCAGACTACGCCGCCTAATCGAGAGCATCAAGCCGAAGAATTTCGGCGTCATCGTGCGCACGTCGGCCGAGGGCAAAGGCGCCGCCGAGCTCAACAACGAGCTCAAGACCCTGCTCGGTTGCTGGAACAACGCCCTGCTCAAGGCCCAGAAAGCCCCTGTGCCGTCACTCATATTCGAGGAAGAGAGCCGCATCGTCGGCATGCTCCGCGACGTCTTCAGCCCCTCGTTCGAGAACATCCATGTCAACGACCCCGACATATTCGCCCAGATTGACAAATATGTCTCTCTGATCGCTCCAGAGCGCAAGGATATTGTCAAGCTCTATGACAAGGATGTCCCTATCTTCGACAGTTTTTCAATCACACGCCAGATAAAGTCATCGTTCGGCAAGACGGTGTCGTTCAAGTCGGGCGCATATATCATCATCGAGCATACCGAGGCCCTGCATGTCATCGACGTCAACTCGGGCAACCGCGCCAAGGCCACCAACGATCAGGAGAGCAACGCTCTCGAAGTCAACCTGCGCGCCGCCGACGAGATAGCGCGTCAGCTGCGTCTGCGCGACATGGGCGGCATCATCGTCATCGACTTCATCGACATGAACAAGAGCGAACACCGCCAGCAGCTCTACGACCACATGCGCGAAATCATGGCCAACGACCGCGCCCGTCATAATATTCTGCCGCTGAGCAAATTCGGCCTGATGCAGATAACGCGCCAGCGTGTGCGTCCGGCGCTCGACATCACCACGACAGAGACATGTCCGTCATGTTTCGGCAAAGGCGAGGTACAGCCGTCGCTGCTTTTCACCGACACACTCCGCGAAAAGCTCGACTATCTTGTCAACGGTCTCGGCGTAAAGAATTTTGTGATGTATGTACATCCGTTCGTAGAGGCATATATCAAGCGCGGACTGTTCAACTCGCTCTATCGCCGCTGGCGCGGCGAGCTCGGACGCAATTTCAAGGTGATGGCCGACGAATCTCTGGCCTACCTGCAATATAAGGTGCTCGACAAAGACCGCAACGAAATAAATCTGCGCGACGAGAAAGACGAGGGTTCGTCATCGACGACCAAACTCAAGAACAAAGAAAAAAACCGCGGCGCTGACGCTGACGACGACACGGCGGCCGAACCCGTGAAGACTGCCAAGCCTAAAAAATCACGCCGCAAGTCAAAAACAAAAGCTGCCGGCGAAACCACAGACCGTGCAGCAGCGACGACCGCACTGACGGTAATCGACAAATCAGAGGAATAGCATCGGGCATCAATCCCGACAAAGACAAATCCGGGGCTGCGTCACAATAAAAGTGACGCGGCCCCGGTTGTTTCAATGCGCAATCACACAAATCAACTCCGTCGGAGCCGGACTTTCCATTGGCAAAGAAATCCAAAGCGCATGGAGCGTGGGCTTCAGCCCTCGCAGCCAACTCATTGGTCCCAAGGGCTGA
>USIN01000041.1 GCA_900554715.1 uncultured Bacteroidales bacterium | reverse complement strand
CCTGCTCCCACTCTTTACTACGCACAGCGTGGCGGCAATATCAAGGCTCTCAAGATTATCGACAATGTCCCCGCCGGTACAAAAGTACTGCCTTTCGACATGGGTGTTCCCGCCGGTTCGACTGTCTTCAACCTCGTCTATGCCGACGTGCCTGAAACTAACGACGAAGGCGAAACCACAAACGCAGGCTGGATTTATATCCTTGACGCAGGCAAGCAGTATTACTATATCAACGACGAAGACGGTGTGCTCGGTGACGGTAAGATCACAGCCATGCGTCCCGACGGCTCGGGCGTAAACACTGTCATAACCAACGTCGGCGGTGCTGCATTCAACGACCCCTTCAGAGGTATGGCTTACAACGGCAACCTCTATTACTCTGACCGTAACACAGGTTTCTCGAGCGTAGCTCTTACAGCCCGCGGTGAAGTCGAAGGCAAAAACTCTGACAACAACCGTGCAAGCTATGTCATGGTCAACAATCTGGTTCCCTACTATGGCCGCGGCATCAGTTACGGTGCCATCACCAACGGCATCTGCCGCGACAAGGCCGGTTACTGGTGGGTAGGCAAGAGCTTCAACGGTATCGGTATCTTCCGTTTTAAAGATTCGGATATTTATCCTACGCAGAAAGATGCCGAAAAGGCACAGCTGCCCGCACCCATTGTGCTTGAAAACGTGCGCCTCTCGACTTTCGCTATCGACGAAGCACACAACCGCCTCTTCGGCTGGCGTGTCGTGCCTAATCCCGGCTTTATCGAGTGCCCGCTTCCCGCTCTTGGCGCTACTGTCACAGACAAGGAGATCACCAAGTATATCGCCATGGATGCCGATCCTATCAACTCGACCGACTCTGAGGGCGTATATACCACACAGTTTGCCGTCGATTCTGAAAGCGGCAAGGTATACTTCTGCTATCGTCCTGCCGGTGCTGACGCTACCGGTGTTCATGCAGGTATCGTGGTCTATGATCCCGCTACACAGAAGATGTCGAACTACGGTGAGACAAGCGACCTCGGCACAGGTATAGTGCTCAACCCCAACAAGACCAAACTCTTCTGATCCTCTGCTAAGGGTCATACCTGAAATACCTGAGGCAGCCTTGCATATAAAGTTATATGTAGAGGCTGCCTCAGTAGCTTTTAAACTCTAACACCATAACACGAAATGATCAAGAAAATATGCGCGGCCTTATGTGCCGCAGCCGTTGTCATGATTCCTGATGCAGCCGTCGCCAAGGAACATTCGCGCGAGCACAGGGCTGTCTACATGACTCCTTTCCTCCGCAACAACTGGCCTTCGGGTGCCGTGACATCTGCCAACGAGGCGTCGACGAAGTCGATTCTCGAAAACCGCATGAAAAAGTTCAAGTCTCAGAACATTAACGCTGTATACTATCATGCACGTGTCAACTGCGGCACGACCTATAAATCGCAGTATGAGCCGTGGTCAAGCACCGTCAGCACGGCCTACGGCGTCGAACCTGCGTATGACGTCTTCGGTTTCCTCGTCGACTGCGCCCACCGCAACGGCATCGAGGTCTATGCCTGGGTCAATCCCTTCCGCTACCGGCAGGAATACGGTCATGGCAGCGACCCTCTGAGCTATGAGAATTCTCATCCCGACTGGCTTCTCGAGCAACCCAAGGAGGCTATTCTCAATCCCGCTCTGCCCGAAGTCCAGCAGCGCATCGTCGACGTCTGCAAGGAGATTGTCGCCAACTATGATGTCGACGGTCTGGTCTTCGACGACTATTTCTATACCAACACGACGCCCGAAAACCTTGACGCTGCGCAATATCAGGCCTACAAGGCTGCCGGTGGCGAACTCGATCAGGCTGCATGGCGCCGCGAAAACGTCAATAAGCTGGTCGCCCGCGTGAATAAGGAAATCAAGGAGCTGAAGCCATATGTTGTCTTCGGCATCGCTCCCGCCGGTGTCGCATGTCCCGAAGATACGGAAGAAAAATATGGCCTGCCTTATATAAAAGGCGACTGGCAGTACAAAAACATTCATGCCGATCCTCTTACATGGCTTAACGAGAAATCGCTCGACTTTATCTCGCCGCAGATCTATTGGCCCGGCGCACAGTTCGAGGAGCTCGTCCCCTGGTGGCAGCGCGCCGCCGATAAGTTCGAGCGCCATTTTTACCTCTCGACAGACATATCTGATATCGGCAAGACATACAGCACCCAGACTTTCGTCGACGAGGTCGAAATCATGCGAGCCACATCGCATCTCGACCAGGGCGGCAGCGCTTTCTTCCAGTATGACAAATGGGTCAATAACTATGAGACATACGAAGGCGCGCGCCGTACATTCGGCGACAATATGGCCTTTGCTGTCTTCCAGAACAAGGTGCTCACGCCCCTGCGTCCGTGGAACAATGAAATCAAACCCGTCATGACCGCCAATGTACGCGTCGACGGTAAGACTCTGCGCTGGGATGCAGTCGAAGGCATGCGTTATACAGTCTACGCCGTGCCCGAATCGATGGCTGACGAAAAATTTGACTGCCGCCGCGAATATCTCGACGGCATAAGCTATACCAACAGCTACGACATACCGTCAGACAAGACAAGCGGCTACCGCTGGGCTGTGGCCGTCTACGACCGTTACGGCAACGAATATTCGCCTCTGTTCGCCGGTGCTGTTGCCGGCACATCGCAGCCGGCCGTTCTGACTTATCCCGCCGACGGCCAGACGGCGCTCGATCTTTTCGACTTCACCTGGACAGGTGATGCAGGCCGTTATGTCGTCGAAGTCGCCCGCGACAACGCGTTCAGCGACATCATCGGCTGGATTGAAACCAGAGAGCCCCGGGCGTCCTCGACATCGATACCCGGCATTGTTGACGGCGGAACATATTACTGGCGCGTCGCATCCTATCGCGCCAATACTCGCCAGACGATGTCTGACGCACGTTCGTTTGTCGCCGGCAGGGTGATGATGACATCTCCCGACGCCAACGCCACAGGCCTTTCGCTCACGCCGACGTTCACCTGGACCAAAGCCGTCGAAGGCAGCAGCTATCGCCTCGAGATCGGCCGGGACAGTCAGTTTAAAGACGTGGTATATAGCGCCGAAACCCCTTCGGACAAGCTGACACTGCCCGCCCTGACCCTAATGAGCGGCCGCACATATTATGCTCGTGTCGTGGCATCGCACGAGGGCGTCGAATCAGCTTCTGACGATGTCGCTTTCAGCACTCTCGACCGCAGCGACTATGCGGCTCCGGTCTTCGTCAATCCGGCATCGCAGAATCTCACTCTCCACTGTGACGACATAGTCGAGATCGCTCCCTGGGACGGCATGAGTCACGTAACGGTATATCTCAGCGCCTCAGAGACATTCCCGGCGCGCTCGAGCGCAACGATGACTATCGACGGTTTCGGAGTCAAAGGCAAAGCTCTCGGCGAAATGAAACTCAGCAGCAAGCCTCTGGTCGACGGCAAGACATATTATCTCCGTGCCCGCGGCTCATATTACCTCACGACATCGAGCGCTGTGCAGTATACACCCTATTGCGAGCCCGTCGCCTTCGTCTATTCATCGACGGCAGGCGTCGGTGACATCGTGGCTGACGGCACGACATACGTCGACGCCGACGCCACTCTGCATATTGCCGGTCACGCCGCAAGCGTCGAGGTATTCGCTGCATCAGGCACTCTCGTGAAGGCTGTAAGCAATCCCGGCGCGACCGTGTCGCTCGCGGCCCTGCCTGCCGGCGTCTATGTCATCAGAGTCACCGGCGAGAACACTTCGGCTCTCAAATGGGTTAAATAACCATATATGTTTTTTAATTTGATTTGGAAATGAATAAAATTTCAGGATTTATACCTTCACTGCTGGTCGCCGTCGCCATTGTCGTGCTCGGTCTGTGCCTCAAGGCCGGCATCGACGGTTTCAGCCACCGCGACCGTGCCGTCACAGTCCGCGGCCTATGCGAGAAAGAAGTCATGGCAAACAAAGTGACCTGGCCTATCGTCACCAAGGAAATGGGTAACGAACTCCCGGCCATATATGACAAGATACAGCGCAACAACGACGCCATTCTTGCGTTTCTCAAGGACAACGGCATCGAAGACAGCGAGATATCAGTCAATCCGCCCGCCGTCAACGACCGCATGGCCAACAACTATTCGAGCGAGAACGTCCGCTATCGCTACAACGTCACGAATGTCATCGTCGTCACCTCGTCGAAGGTCGACAAGATCAGAAAACTCATCGAGGCCCAGGCCCAGCTGCTCAAACAGGGTATTGCCGTGGCCGAAGACTACGAGTATCAGACCACTTATGAATATACCGACCTCAACTCCATCAAACCAGGGATGATAGCCGAGGCCACACGCAACGCCCGCGAGGCCGCCAACAAATTTGCCGCCGACTCAGACAGCCGTCTCGGCAAAATCAAGACCGCCACACAGGGCCAGTTCTCGATTACCGACCGCGACCAGTATACTCCCTATATCAAAAACATCCGCATCGTCACCTACATCGACTACTACCTCGAAGACTGACACCGCAGAGTTATTTGAAAAACAAATTAAAGCCGCAGAATTTGTAAATAGCTAATTCTGCGGTTTTTGCGTTATAAGCTTTTAGCTTCTCAAGCTATCTCAAGATAAACTACTGTCAAGGTAAAAATAATTGATCTGCAGTAATTTGATTTATAATTTCATCGGAGTTTTGATTCCTTACTACACCGTTAGATGTTATCAGGACTGCTTCGACATATTTTTTAGTTGGGGTATATTGACGTATTACGCTTAGTTTCGTCCTGATGTTTTTTAATGCGGTTGTAGTCATTGTATATCCATCAGGCGCATATTTCATTTCGCATACATTAATCACATTGTCTGCCCTGTCGATTAGTAGATCAATTTGTACGCCCGGATGATATTCGTTTCCTTTAATACGCCATGAAAATATATTTGCCATAATGCCTGTTATGCCAAGGGCAGCCTTTAGCTGTCTGGTATGTAGCAGGCATACTCTTTCAAAAGACAATCCGCACCAGGTATTGTATGTCGGTGTCCTCATAAGCCTCATCCAGTAATCCTCGTCAGCATTATGGGAATTTTTGACAAATTGAAAGTAAAACAAAGAATAGCAATCTACGAGTTGATATAATGCATCCCTGATTTTTTTGTCTATGTGGCAATATTTTCTGATAAACCCACATTCAATCAGGTCTTCAAGAATCTGACTCAGCTGTCCGTTGCTTTCAAGTTTGGCGTTTGTGATGATTTCATCCCGTGTAAGACCCGATTTTTTGTTAGCCAGAGTTTCAATTACTTTTATATATTTTTCAGGGCTTTTGAACATCGACGCATAGATATAATTGAATTCGTTATGCAGTTCGCCGTCAGAAGACAAAAATAGATCGGTTATCGCTCTGCTTATGCTTTTAGTGGGCTCAAGTTTTGTCCAATAATATGGGATACCTCCCATCACCATATAAACCTCTATAATCATATTGCGGCTTAATGGAAGTTTCAGAGATTTTGCCAATTCCTCACATTCATGGAGCGAAAATTGTTTGAGTTGAATTTTGTATGTTACGCGATTATATAATCCGCCTTTATTACGAAATATTTTGTTTATAATCCAAGATGTTGCGCTGCCGCAAATTATCAGCAAAATATCTTTACGGGCAGATGCCCATCCGTTCCAAAAATATTCAAAGGCCGGAATAAACCTTGAATTGCGTACATCCATCCAGGGGAGTTCATCGAGGAAGATTACTTTGCGGGCTGCTGTCGATTCTTTGATGAGATGTTCTAACAATAAGAACGCGTCAAACCAGCTTTTAGGAGCTTTCTCTACCGGGTTGAGACCTTGTTCAAGCAAGCTTCTGTAAAACATATCCAGTTGCTCTGAGTTGCTTGCATTAAAGATGCCGCTGTATTGAAAGGTAAAGCCATCTTTAAAAGTTTCTCGTATAAGAAAGGTCTTTCCTATGCGTCTACGTCCGTAAACAGCTACAAACTCTGAATTCTCTGAATTATAGGCCCTTTTGAGCTTTGCGATTTCGTCTTCTCGTCCTATTAGCATATTTCTTAAATTTGTACAAATATATAAAAAATAACCGAATAATTACCATAAGTGGGTTGGAAATACTACTTGTGGCGATTATTTGAATATTTTAACAATTAAAAATCGCAGATTATTGACTCTAAATGCGGGAGGGTAGGGGCAAATAAAGGTCGAGTTTAAAAATCAGATTTGAATTTGATTTTTTTGTCGGCGCGGTTTCGTTATTTGTCGCATGTTGACTATCTTTGCCAATATGGAACAGTATATAGTCTCAGCACGTAAATATCGTCCGACGACATTCTCGTCGGTCGTCGGCCAGCGCGCGCTGACGGGGACTCTCAAAAACGCCATCGCCACCGACCGCCTGGCTCATGCCTATCTCTTCTGCGGCTCGCGAGGCATAGGCAAGACCTCGTGTGCGCGTATTTTCGCCAAAACAATCAACTGCGCCAACCCGACTGCCGACGGCGAGGCATGCAACGAATGTGAGTCGTGCCGCTCGTTCAACGAAGGACGCTCGATGAATATCGTCGAGCTCGACGCCGCCTCTAACAACGGCATCGACGACATCCGCGAAGTCATCGAGATGGTGCAGATGCCGCCGACACACGGCCGTTACCGCGTCTTCATCATCGACGAGGTCCACATGCTTTCGTCTGCCGCCTTCAACGCCTTCCTCAAGACGCTCGAGGAGCCGCCGTCGTATGTCATATTCATCCTCGCCACAACCGAGAAACACAAGATTATACCGACGATACTGTCGCGCTGTCAGATATATGACTTCAACCGCATCACGGTCAACGATATCGCCGACCATCTGGCGTCTGTCGCCGCCAATGAGGGCATAAGCGCCGAGCGCGCGGCCCTCAACGTCATCGCACGCAAGGCTGACGGCGCCATGCGCGACGCCCTGTCGATATTCGATCAGGTAGCGGCCTCGTCGAAGGGCAATATCACCTATGCGTCGACAATCGCCAACCTCAACATCCTCGACCGCAGCTACTACGGCCGTCTGCTCGACGCCTTCGTCAAGGGCGATATACCTGCGGCGCTGCTGATTTATAAGGAGATACGCGAACGAGGCTTCGATTCGCTCTTCTTTGTCAACGGTCTCGGGCAATATCTGCGCGACCTCATGGTGGCCCAGAATCCCGCCACGGCCTGTCTGCTCGAAGACGCCGACGAGGTCAAGGCCGAGATGGCAGCCACGGCCGCCAAATGCCCCCCGCAATTTCTCTACAGGGCCATGGCCTTGTGCAACGACGCCGACCTAAACTATCGGGCAGCGTCAAACAAGCAGTTTCTTGTCGAGCTGACGCTCATAAAGCTGTGCCAATCATTCAGCCCCTCCCCCAGTGACGGTGACAACGGAGAGGGGCGGTTAAAACCTATTGTCACCAATCAGGCAGCTAAAGAAGCTGATACTGCTAATAAAGCTAACATAGCTAATATAGCTAAGGTAGCTAAAGAGAATGATATAGCTAAAGAAACCAAAACAGCCGCCGTTGCTGCCGCGGCTACGCCTACGGTGAGGCCCGGGCGCATACCTCTGCCGAAGATCTCGCTGCGTCACGGCCTCGTCGACGACAAAGGTGCCGGCAACGCCGACGCGGCTTCGGCTGTCGTCCGTGAGAAACGCACCCAGGCATATTCGCCCGAAACGGTCAATACCTTCTGGGAGTCATATATACAGTCGCACCCTTCGGCCAAAGTGATTATCAACACCATGCGCACCGCCAAACCGCGCCATATCGGCGGAGACAGCTATGTCATGACGGTCGAGAGCGAGATTCAGGCAGCCGTCGTCCGCCCCGCAATGCCCGACATCGTCGGCTTTATGCGTGACAGGCTTCAGAACGATAACTTCGACATACTTGTCGAAATCAACACCGGCGAATCCTCGCCGATGACCTGGACCGAACGCGAGGTCTATAACTATATGCTTAAAGAAAACAAGGCATTCGCCGCATTTGCAGAAGAATTTAAACTGACATTGCTATGATGACAAAAGACATCAGACGTCTTGTGATTAAAATTGGCAGCAATGTGCTGACGCGCCGCGACGGGCGTCTCGACATCACCCGTCTGAGCGCTATCGTCGATCAGGTTGCCGAGCTCCGCCGCCGGGGCATCGACGTCATTCTCATATCGTCGGGGGCCGTGGCTTCGGGCCGCGGGCGCATCGGCGGTAAAATCGATGTCACGCTCGACGACGTGTCGTCGCGGCAGCTCTTCAGCGCTGTCGGCCAGGCGTGGCTCATCAACCGCTACTACGAGCTTTTCCGTGACCACGACCTCGTCTGCGGTCAGGTGCTGACGACAAAAGAGAACTTCGCTACCCGCCGCCACTATCTCAACCAGAAACATTGCATGGAGGTGATGCTCCGCTGCGGTGTCATCCCTGTTGTCAACGAGAACGACACCGTCTCGGTCACCGAGCTGATGTTTACTGACAACGACGAGCTTTCGGGCCTCATCGCCACGATGATGGACGCCGACGCCCTCGTCATTCTCAGCAACATCGACGGTCTCTATACCGGCGACCCGGCCGATCCGGCCTCCCGTCTGATACCGCGCATCATGCCCGACGACGACATGTCGCAGTATATCACCGCGTCGAAGTCGAGCGCCGGCCGCGGCGGCATGGCCACGAAATACCGCATCGCCCGCAAGGTCGCCTCAGAGGGCATAGCCGTCGTCATCGCCAACGGCAAGCGCGACAGCATCCTGCCGCGTCTCGTCGACGGTGACCCCGAAGTCGGTTCGACGACCTTCGTCGCCGCAGACCGCCGTCAGACAGGTGTCAAGAAATGGATTGCCCACAGCGAGTCGTTCGCCAAGGGTACGCTCACCGTCAACGACGGCGCCCGCGCGGCCCTGCTGTCGCGCGACGGCGCGAGCCTGCTCGCTGTCGGCGTCACCGCCGTCGAGGGCGATTTCGAGAAAGACGACATTGTCATCGTCGCCGACAGCCGCGGCGAGACTGTCGCCTGGGGACGCGTTGCCTTCGACTCGCAGACTGCCCGCGACATGATGGGCCGTGGCGGCGAGAAACCCCTCGTCCACGCCGACTACCTCTATATCGATGATTCACGTGTGTTTCAATAACTGACATAAAGCTAAAAAATATATCCATTATGGAAAAGATATTCAGCCGTGCGGCCGAAGCAGGTCGCAGACTTTCACTTATCACACCCGAGAAACGCGACGCTCTGTTGCTCGCGCTCGCCGACCGTCTCGAAAACCGTGCCGAAGACCTTCTCGAGGCCAATGCCGTCGACCTCGCTGCCATGGGCGAGGATTCACCCATGTATGACCGCCTTAAACTCACCCGCGAACGCATCGCCGGTATCGCCGCCGACATGCGTGCCGTTGCCGCTCTGCCGTCGCCTCTGGGCCGTGAGCTCGAGCGCCGCGAGCGTCCCAACGGCATGCTGATACGCAAAGTCACCGTGCCTTTCGGCGTCATCGGCGTCATCTACGAGTCGCGTCCCAACGTCACCTTCGACGTCTTCAGCCTCTGCTTCAAGGCCGGCAGCGCCGTCGTGCTCAAAGGCGGTCACGAGGCAGCCGAGACAAATGCTCTCGCCGTAGCCATCATCATCGACGCGCTCGCCGAGGCCGGTCTGCCCGACGATGCCGTCACTCTCCTGCCCAATGACCACGATGCCGTGACGGCGATGCTCCACGCCGTCGGCTATATCGACGTCATCATTCCCAGAGGCAGCCGGCGTCTTATCGACTTCGTCCGCGACAACGCCACCGTCCCCGTCATCGAGACCGGCGCCGGTGTCTGCCACACCTATTTCCACACCTCGGGCGACATCGCCACCGGCCGCGACATCATCTTCAACGCCAAGACCCGCCGTGTCAGCGTCTGCAACGCTCTCGACTGCCTAATCGTCGACCGCAGCTGCCTCGGCGCGCTGCCGACGCTTTGCGACCGCCTCGCCGAGAAGGATGTCGAGATCTATGCCGACGACGAGTCATACGCCGCTCTCGAGGGCGTCTATCCGCTGCTGCGTCATGCCGCCGACAGCGACTTCGGCCGCGAATGGCTCGACTACAAGATGTCGCTCAAGACCGTCGCCGACATCGACGAGGCTCTCGATTTCATCGCCCGTCACGGCTCTCACCACAGCGAGTGTATCGTCGCCGAGCAGCCTGACGCGCGCGACCGCTTCCTCGCCTCGGTCGACGCCGCCTGTGTCTATGCCAACGTCTCGACAGCTTTCACCGACGGCGCCCAGTTCGGCATGGGAGCCGAGATCGGCATTTCGACCCAGAAACTACACGCCCGCGGCCCCATGGCTCTCAACGAAATCGTCACTTACAAATATCTCATCACCGGCTCCGGCCAGACGCGCGAATAACAGACCTGCACTATTTTGCGGGCTCGGTAAGAATTTCTATCTTTGCAGCAAATCTCTGATTATGAAAAAGCGATTAATTATTTCTATCCTCGCCGGCGCGGCTGTGATGCCGATGGTGGCTCAGATAAATTCGACCGGCAATGACGGTTATCTCAAACGCGGCGAGGCCATGTATGCCGACCGCAATTATACCGGCTGCATCGATCAGCTTGCACGGCTCGACCGCGCGGCGCTCTCCGAGAGCGAGCGAGAGGAGTCTGACTGGCTCATCGCGATGGCCAATTTCAACGTCTCGGGTCGTGCCGCAAAGCCCCATTTCGTGGCCTTCCTGTCGATGTATCCATATTCGCTCCACCGTCAGCAGGCTCTGATGCGCATCGGCGACTGCCTCTTCGAGACAAGCTTTGCCGACGCCCTGAAAGTCTATCAGATGGTCAACCCTGACGCCCTTCCCGCCTCCGAGGCCGACGAACTCGCTTACCGCGAAGGCTACTGCCGTCTTCAGCTCGCCGATTTCGACGCCGCCGCATCGCGTTTCAGCTCGCTGCTGTCAAGCCGTCGCTACGCCAATGCCGCCCGCTTCTATCTCGGCTATATCGCTTATGTCAAAGGTGACTACAGCGAGGCCAAACGTCTGTTCAAGGATGTCGACACCTCGGCCGAGCCGGGCAATATGGCCGACTACTACCTGTCGCAGATTTATTTTGTCGACGGCGATTACAACCGCGCGCTCTCGACCGCCAAAGCGCTCCTGCGGCGCAATGACAGCCGTGACGATTTCGTCGCCGAGGCCAACCGCATCGCCGGCGAGTCGCTTTATCATACCGGCCGCGGCAGCGAAGCCATCGACTATCTCAAGAAATACCGCGCGGCGGTCGAGAATCCCTCGCTGTCGACGCTCTATATCCTCGGCCTCGCCGAATATGAGCAGGGCAATTATGCCCGTGCAATCGAGGCGCTCGAACCGGTCTCAGCCGATGACAGCGCTATGGGTCAGAGCGCCTATCTCTATATCGGCCAGGCTCTTGTCAACAGCGGCGACAAATCGGCCGCGCTTCTCGCCTTCGATAAGGCGCTGCGTCTGCCTTACGACACTAAAGTGCAAGAGGCGGCCTTCTACAACTACGCCGTGGCGAAGTTTGACGGCGCCACGATACCCTTCGGCAGCACAGTCTCGACATTCGAGGAATTTCTGCGCCGCTACCCCGACAGCGATCATGCCGCCGAGGTTCAGGAATATATCGTCACCGGCTATAT
>USIN01000040.1 GCA_900554715.1 uncultured Bacteroidales bacterium | reverse complement strand
TCGGATGGACATACAAATGTAAGCCTGCCGGCGGTTATGACAGCGAGGTAGACGCCAACAACTACGTTTATATCATCCTGCAGCGTGGCGCCAAGGATTTCGAGGCCGCATGCAAGGCCATGGGCTTTGAAGACTGGCTCACCAATCCCGACTTCAACACAGCCGATGCCCGAGACCGTCACAAACAGGAAATATATGCCCGTATCCAGAAATTCTGTATCGACAAAGACAAATATGAAGTTACGGAAATCCTGTCAAAAGGCGGCGTTCCTGTAGCACCCGTGCTCTCGACAAAGGAAATCATGGACGACCAGAGCCTCTATGACGGCAACACGCTCGTCAAGATCAACCAGGGCGGCAATATCGGTGAATTCGTCACCGTCGGCGTACCTTTCACGATGTCAAACTATCAGCCTACCTACGGCCCCTGCCCTACTCTCGGCGGCAACACCGAAGAAGTGCTTACATCTCTCGGCTATTCGGCCCAGCAGCAGGAAGCATTCAAGGCCAACGGCACAACCGCCCCGATGCCAAAGGCCGCACCCTCGAAATAATCTGACACTCTGGACAAAACATAGTTAACACCGCCGGGCCTGAGACGCCTATGCCGTCGATGCCCGGCGGTGTTTAAATAACATGATATCACATAACTAACATAAACACACATCATGACGACCACAACAAATAAAACACAGCCCGCCCAGACTCCCACATATCCCGAACAGGTGACCGGCATGGATATTCTTGTCCGTGCGCTCAAGATGGTCGGCGTCGACACAATGTACGGCCTCGTCGGCATACCTGTGACCGAATTCGCCTACCTCGCCCAGGGCCGAGGCATCAAATTTGTCAGCTTCAGACATGAACAGCAGGCCGGTATGGCAGCCGCTACACACGGCTACCTGACAAAAAAGCCCGGTGTGCTGCTGACAGTGTCGTCGCTCGGCTTTCTTAACGGCCTGACCGCCACGACCAACGCTACGGTCAACTGCTACCCGATGATTCAGATCAGCGGTTCAAGCGTCCGCGAGCCCATCGACCTCCAGCAGGGCACCTACGAAGGCCTCGACCAGCTCGCCATCGCCAAAACTCTTGTCAAAGCCGCTTACCGCGTCAATAAACCCGAAGACATCCCCACGGCTGTTGTCCGCGCCTATCGCGCCGCAGTCTCAGGCCGTCCCGGCGGTGTCTACCTCGACGTCACCACACCCTGCCTCGGTGCAATCATGAACGGAGCCGACGCCGACAAACTCTTCTATGAACCCGTCGACCTCGAGCCCGCAATCGTTCCATCGGCCGAATCTGTCAAACGCGCCGTCGAACTTATCGCCTCGGCCAAGAAACCGTCATTCCTCATCGGTAAAGGCGCAGCTTATGCCCGTGTCGAAGACAAGATCAAAGAACTCGTCGACAAAACAGGCATACCCTACTACCCTATGTCGATGGCAAAAGGCGTTCTGCCCGACAATGGCCCCCTCTGCGCCATCTCATGCCGCTCGACAATCATGGAGCAGGCCGACGTAGTTGTGCTCATCGGCGCACGCCTCAACTGGCTTCTCTCGAGAGGCAAAGGCAAATGGAGCCCAGACACCAAGTTTGTCCAGCTCGACATCGACCCCGAGGAAATCGACATCAACCGCCCGATAGCCGCGCCTGTCGTCGGTGATCTCGCCAGCTCGCTCGACGCCATTCTCGCCGCTCTGCCGCAGTATAAACTCAGCATCGACCCGCAGTGGGTTCCCTCGCTTCAGGCAGAGTCTAAGGCCAAGAACGCCAAATTCGCCGAGCGCCTGACCGCAGCCGCACCCCTCCAGCCGATGGACCACTGGAGCGCGCTGTCTGCCATCAAACCCGTTCTCGAATCGAATCCCGACGTAATACTCGTCAACGAAGGCGCCAACACCCTCGACGACACCCGCGACGCCGTCGATATGTCGCTGCCGCGCCACCGTATCGACTGCGCCACCTGGGCTATCATGGGCATGGGCATGGGTTCGGCCGTCGGAGCCGCCGTCGCCACAGGCAAGAGCGTCGTTGCCGTCGAAGGCGACAGCGCGTTCGGCTTCTCGGGCATGGACTTCTCGACCATATGCCGTTTCAATCTGCCTGTCACGGTCGTCATCCTGAACAACGGCGGCATTTATAACGGCGTCGGCGTCAATATGTCAGGCGACGGAGATCCGGCACCTACAACTCTCAACGTCAACGCCCGCTACGACAAACTCGGCGACGCATTCGGCGCCAAAACATATTACGTGACAACTCCCGGGCAGCTCGCCGAAGCGCTCAAAGAGTCGATCGCATCGAAACGTCCCGCTCTCATCGACGTACAGCTCGCCGCGGATGCAGGCAAAGAGTCAGGCCACATCGGCTACCTCAATCCTACGCCCATCGAACACATCACCGTCTGACCCTCTACCCGGCTGAGCCATGCTCAGATAATGATTTCCCGGCCGCCGCGACTGACGGCGGCCGGTTTAAAACAGAATCGCAAAAATCAATTATTTATTTATGGAACATATATTGTTATATGCCATTGTCCCTATCATCGTCGTGATGCTTGCCGGATATATCTCGGGCAAAAAAGGGATATTCACAAACGACAACGCCAAGGCATTCAACAAAGTCGTCCTCGACTACGCATTGCCCGCAGCGCTGTTTGTCTCGATTGTCGACGCCGACCGCTCGATGCTTGTCAAAGACATAAAGTTGTCAATCATATCGCTCGTCGTCATCATGGCCTGCTTCATGCTTGTCTACTACATATATAAATATGGATTCAAGAAGCAGGGCGTCACACAGGCCGACGCAGCAGTCATGGCCCTTGTCAACGGTTCGCCTACAATCGGATTCCTCGGTTTTGCAGTGCTCGAGCCAATCTTCGGCACCAACGCCTATGTCGCTCTCGTCGTCGCCATCGTCGGCATCGTCGTCAACGCCGTCGGCATCCCTGTCGGCCTCTCGCTGCTCAACGCAGGCAACGACGCCGCAGCGGCCAAAAACGGAGGTAAAAAGCCCAACCCGTGGAAGCCTGTCATCCACGCTCTCGAACAGCCTGTAGCGTGGGCTCCTATCCTCGCCGTCATCTGGGTCATCATCGGTCTGCCATGGCCTAAATGGGCAAGCCCGTCGTTCGACCTTATCAAAGGCGCAAACGCCTCTATGGCAGTTTTTGCCGCAGGCATCACTCTGTCAGCAGTCAAAGTCAACATCAACTGGCAGGCCATACTCGGTGTCATCCTTAAACTTATCGTCATGCCGGCTGCACTGCTTATCGTAGGCCTCATCTTCAAGATGGACGCATCGAACCTCGCAATGCTTGTCGTGGCAGGCGCTCTTCCCCCTGCATTCTCGGGCATCATCATCGCCGACGAGTACGACTCGTATGTCGCCACCAGTACCTCATCGCTGGCTATCTCGGTTATCCTCTTCGTGGTCTTCTGCCCCTTGTGGATATGGGTCACCCAGCTGTGTGTCGGCCAGATACCTGGCATCAGCATCTGATAAAACGCTCACATAAAAGAAAAACAACGGGATGCACACAAAAACGCATCCCGTTTATTTGTGCCGACCGAAAAAAAACACTACCTTTGTCGCACCGATTTGCCCGGATGGCGGAATCGGTAGACGCGCCGGTCTCAAACACCGGTGGAGCAATCCATCCCGGTTCGATCCCGGGTCCGGGTACGGCAAACCCTCTGGAATCAGCTGATTCTCAGAGGGTTTATTATTTTCGCGAAGCACTCACGAAGCACATTTTGCGAAAGATTTGCTTATTTAGTCAATCGATACGACACACCAAAACCTATATATGGCTGTAGGCCTTTCGGCGTCATTCCGTAACCGGCTTGAACTCCTACGCTCCAATGTGAGGGCGGTTTCGTTTGACGCGTGATTGTCGTGTTCTGATAGTATCTTGGTCGAAATAATTTGATGCTGTCGAGGCGAGGGTCGACAGGTCCGCTGACCCATGCCTCTCCGACACTGTCAACGACATAGTGTCGGCTGATGACAGGCAACTCGACGGTCGCGCTATCTTCAGATTGACCGGCGCTGTCAGTTACTATCGGTGCTGTTATGGCGACGTGTCCTGTAATCTTTGTCGCTGCCGGCACAGGTCTTTCGACGATAAACGTGTCGACAATTGTATCGCGTAGCCTGATTGTATCTGTTCTCAGAGACTCTGAAGACGTTTGCTTACAACAACGGGTAACACCACCGAGCAGCGCTATGGTCACAATACCCAGCAGCCATACGGCGAGAAAACTTTTGATAATGGTCTTTGTCATAGCTTGAGAATTTGGCGGCGGTTGCATAGTGAGCAGCTGACATGTACCCAGGCGAAATCGCTTTCGTCGATAAGCTGATCGAAAGGCAGCTCGAGGTCTATTATCATCTGATAGAGACGTCGGTTTGCAGTTCGGTCGATGATGGCGTGGCCATGATTGTCTTTGATGAGTTTGCCTGAAGAATCGCGGGCAAATGCGACTATATCGGCGGCCTGTCCGAACATGTGCTGACTTGTCTTTGCACCGCCGACAGCGCTGTTGACAGCCGGGCATCTATACCCTGACGATATAGTTATAGGCTGCCCGAATGCTTCGCGCAGCGGGTCGAGTATATTGTCGACGAGGGTCTCGATATTGGCAATTACAGCAGGGTCGCTGGTTGTGTTGTTAATGCCCAGTTCTTGAGCTTTTGCAGAGTTGAAAAATTCTGATATCTTGAAGTGTTTCATTTTTCTTGGTTTTATTCATTAATAATCACTCGGCGGCTGCCTATCAGAGCACCCGCGCTTGTGACATTTTTTAACGTTGGCCTCAGCGAGTTCAAGCTCAACTTCGTGGCGCTTGTGAACCTCTTCGAGCTTTGCCTTTTGCTCGAGCCGCAACTCAGCGTACAGGCCGTCGATTTTAGCATCTCGCTCGGCGATGCGTTTCTCGAGCCATTCGACTTGACGGCGGTGGTTTTCTGCCTCCTTGGCCTCGACGTCTGCCACATCCTGACGGTCCTTTATTTTTCGGCCTCGCCACCATTTTGCGAGCTCTATGAGTCCCTGTATGCCACCAACGGCGCCGATTATTGTTATTAATATATTTAAGTCCATATTAGATTAATTTACATAGCTCACATACGCCTAACACCACCACCGTTCCGACGACGGCGCCGGCGAGGTCGGCTGCGAGGTCGACCCAGTCCCAGTGGTTGCCGACGGCGCAGCGGTCACCATATTCCTTGCCGAGGCCTGCCGACATGGCAGCGCCGACCGAGGCGATGGCCGTCTGCACCACCGTCGCCCCTGTCACCATCATCACTGCCGCCATTACCGCCGCGATAGCCACACACACTAAAAAATGCAGCAACTTGTCATTCATCGCTGCCACCCTCCTCGCTTGATAGTTCATCGACCACGTCCGCTAAGTCCGAATTGTCCGACTCGTCTGACTCCTCTGCCTCGACATATAGCTCAGGGTTCTTGGCTCGCAGCTTACAGTCCTCGACATAGGCGTTATAAGCCTCAAACTGCGCCACTTCTTTAGGCAGCTCCGTGTCTTCGCCCGACTCGTCGATTGTCGAAGCCTCGGGGTGTAGAAGTTTGAAAAGCAGCTTGCGGGTGATGGCGTTCTCCTCTGTCAGCGGATAGCGCTCGGCCACAAGTTCAGCCACCTTGGCGTTATACTGCTCGTCTGAGTAAGGCCGCATATCCTCGACGGCTACCTCCTCCCATTGGTCGATTTCGTCAGCCGAGACTCGGCGGCGACGGACGTCTGTCGGGTTGCTGTCTCCTATTTTTCTAATCACATGGGCGACGTCGGTCGAGATTTCGACCCGTCCGTTCGATAGATGTTTTGTTTCCATTGCTTATAATTTTTATTCAGTTGTCACAAAATTGATTTCCCGCGCCTCTGCGATTTGCATAAGACTGAGCCATTCGGCTTTCTCACGTGTCGCATCGTCGGTTATAGACGACAGCGGCGGCGTGTACGGCAGCGCGTCATGCTCGCCGTATGACAGCTTGAAGTTGGTGAGCTTAACGCTTTGACCGTTGAAACTGTCGCGGTTATCATACAAAAGAAATGAATTTGATAATGTCGAATCATTGCAGTAGGCCGAAGTGTCAAAACTGAACACCGCTCTGCCGTTGGCTGAGATAATCCATTCCGGGCGCGGCACATCATTGGCGGCACCAACCGCCAATTTTATCAACTCACCATCGCCCAACCCCTCGACGTCACAGGCTATAGTAAGTTTCCCCAGACCTTTGTTAACGAGGTGTGGAGAGTGATTGAATCGCACATATTGGCGGGTCGCAGTAATCTCTATGCCACCGTCGATTACAGTCACGCCTCCGCTATGGTTAGATATCCCCCCAAGCAGATTCTCCGGTAACAGTGCCATGATGTCGGCCTGCTCGTCGGTCAGTTTGCCGTATACTGTCGGATGTACCGTCACGGTTATTGGCGCCGTGTTGTAAGCGTAGTCGACCATGCACTGGATTGAGGCGAGGGATAAGAGAGGCGAATCGGCGATATTGAAATCAAAATTGCTTCTGAGGCAGCCACGTAATTCGACGAGCTTTGAGCAGCCTTGGAAATTAGCATTTGCGGTGTTATTGAGGTTGTATATCGGTATCCCTTTCCAATTGACACTTCTTAATTGATTGCAATTGAAGAACACATCGCCTTGCAATATCATATTTGGCATCTCAACTGTCTCTAAAAAAGAACAGCTTCGAAAGGTGCTAACTGCATTAGCGGCTTGTCCTATGCCTACTCTTGGAAGATGTGTACGGATTGTAGACGATACGTATGCCCAGGGAAGCGTCGAAGATTGCCTTGCCCCAGCTGCTAATATCTTTCTCATCTGCTTGGCCGTTATGTCCGTCAGTGTGTTCAGCTCGAAATACCCCGTGGCTCTGTTGTAGACCGCGCCAGCCGCGGTAGCTTCGGCGATAAGCGCTTCGTCGACAGCGGCAGTCAGCGCCGCCTGTATCGCCTCGCTGACAGCGCCCTCTCGAGATTCGATGCTCGGGCCATTTGAGTATGATGACCCTGTTCTTTCGGTGCAGCCCCTAAAGAAAACAGCGTTTTCGGGAAAATCAGACGGCTGTATGGTGTAATCACCGTCAAGATTCTGTATCGCTTCGGGATAAGAGATGAACAAGCCGGCAGCGTCATAAAAACATACCGCAACGGCATTATTATAGGCTCTTACATTCTTCAAGACAATAGGATAAGTTTTGCTCAGGGGCAACAGCGGAGTGATACCCGTGTTTTCTGTGCTTGCGACATTAACATTTCCACGCTTGCCGAGAAAATAGCCTTTGATTATGAACTGATCGACGAGGCCCCTGCCCAAAGAAGCCAGCGCCTCTGCCATTGCGCCCTCTCGAGATTCGATGGTAAGACCGTTGCGGTAATACGACTGAGCCGGCGAGGCGGTGGAGATTATAAAGAATGTGGCATCCTCCGGGATATCCGCTGCCGGCAGAACCTGCGCCGCAAGAGTCTGCGGTATCTGGATGGCACTTATAAACCTCTTGGCGCCGTCATAAAAAACCACAGAGGCAACACTGCCGCCGACATTGGCTGCAAACTCAATGTCGAAATTGCGGTTGACGGGCACCAGGCCACTGTTGGCATAATTCGGGGCGGTATAAAATTTGCCATCCATACCGTAATGACCTGTATAGCCGAACTGTCCGTTCGGCAACAGCCCTGCCAGCTTTGCCTTGTCCTCATCCGTGTAATCGTTTGCGCTGAGGCCTTTGCCGCTGACCTTGTCGACCTTGCCCGCGAGTTTATCGTCAGTCTCCGCCGTTATCGTCTGTTTCTGCTGCTGCAATAAGCCCGTCAGCGTCTGCGTGTCAGTGATGCCTGCAAGGAACGCCTCGATTTCGTTGAACGTGTCAATCGCCGTCGACGCCCCGTCGCCGAGAATCGTGTCGAGGCGTCCATTGATAGCCGTTATCAGCGCCCTTACCTGCGTGTCGTCGTAATTCGACAGCCCTTCGAGCTTCGCTTTCAGAGCGTCCGTGAAATCATTCGCCGACAAGCCCTTGCCCGCCTGCGCCACGACCATCGTCTGACGCGCCAGCGCCACAATCTGACTGACGAGCGCACTGTAATTGCCGCCGCTCTTTACCACGGGCACCAGCTCCTCACCGCTGACCGTCTGTAGCGGCGGCATCTGAGAAATCTTCTTATCCGTCTGTTCCATATAATTAATAATCTTGTGTTCTTATGTTCTTTTGCCTTTTGTTCTTAATTGTGAATTGTGCATTGTGAATCGTGCATTAATCCTCAAGTATGATTGACCGCTTGCTCTCCAACGCCGTCAGCCGCGTCTGCAAATCGCTTATCGTCGCCGCGTAGGTCGCGAACACCCTTGCGCGTTCCTTCTCAGCCGCGTCACGGTCTGCCTCCGCGCTCACGCGCGCCGTCTCATTGGCCGTGCGTGTCTTCTCGGCATTTACTCTCGACGTCTCTGCCACCACGCGATTCTGTTCGTCAGAGATACGCTGCGTCTCGTTGTAGATTCTCAACTCCTCTGCCGCCACCCGCTGCGCTTCGGCGGTTCTGACTGCCTCGTCGGTGGCCCGCAGTGCCTTTGTCGCCTCTGTCGCTCGCCCGAAAAAGCTGTCGACATAGCTCTTCAGCCACGACGTTATCCGCCCGAGATGCCGGACAAGAAGAATTTTATCTTTTTTATCACTCTTTTCCATCGTTTTTCTTTGATTATCCGATTATTGTTGCTATCTTTGTGATGCCCCTGCGGAGAGCTTACAAGGTGTTAACGGAGTTGCTCTTGCTCGGGCTTTTTTTATATCAGCCATAAACACTGTCCGCTTGTTGTGCAATATAGCTTTCTCCATTTGCTTTTATAGCCTTTTTTGCTTATGATTCTCACGGCAAACAATCCTTGAGTTCGGTGATTATATTTTGTTGTCTTACAAAATTTCCTCAATGCTTTGCCGTCTATACGATATCTTTTGTGCGGGCAGTTCCATGTTTTGACATCAAAGCCTCGTATTTCAGAGGCGCTGGAAGCATTATCAAATCTTTTTTGAAAAATCAGCAGCATATTATCGTTGAAATCGGGAGCATATTCAGCAGCATCACCAACCTCGCTACTCAGATTTTCAAACGGGAAACGACGAAGCAGCCCGTTACTGCCGATATACATCACTCCTTGTGCTTCTCTGAGTTTGTCATCATAGCCCGTATCATCGTTATCCAACCGTAACCAATATGTTTCCTCATGATTAGAAACACTTAGGAATGTTATGATTGTACGTCCGTTGATTTCTGTGATTTTATAATTAGACTCCGGCATTTCGAGACCTCCGCCCTGGCCGGGTTCCGAATATCTTATCTCGATACTGATTGTATTAATAAAGTTTTTCAAAAACGTAATATCCCACTGATTTTGCGTAATAGGATCTTTATTGTCGTCATAACGATGAGGGGTTATCTTGACATAGCCGCGGTCATAATACACAATCCCCGGTCTTGCCTTGGCCGGCATGATGCCGCGGCGTATGCGGCGGTCGAGATGAAATGCTTTCTTCTCTGCTGTTGGAGGCGTGTCTAAAAGCTCGCCCATCGCCTCGTCGACCTCTTCGTCGCTTGCCACGCCGAGGTCTTCGATTGTCACAAGGTCTGCCGCCTGCTGTGCGAACGCGTCTTTCTCGGCGTCGGTCAGGTCATCAAACGTCAGAGCCTTGCCGCGGACATATGGCAGCATCAGCTCTATCTCCATCGCCGACGGACACGGAGCGCAGTCCCTCGTCAGACGTATCGGCGCTGTAAATGGCTTTACCAACTTACGTGTACCGTCAGCAAAAGTCTCGTTAGGCAGCAGCGCCTCGAAGTCGATATGCACGTCGCCCGGCATAAGACCCGGATTATCCACCACGACGTGTATTCGTCCGTCGCCCTCGTCGCGCCAGTTGGTCTTCACCCCGCCGACGCTCGATACCGTCACATAGTTCATTTTCGACGACGTCCACAGTCGGGCGCGCCAGTCAAAATCGGGGACACCTATATTCTCGTCATCGCAGTCGAGCAGAGTCATATAGAAATCAAGGTCGTCCTTGTAATACACCCGACGCACCGTCGCGTCAGTCGCTCCCGTGTTGCAGTTACATTCGTTTGTTGCCATAAGCCTTATATATTTGATTGCTAATTGTCAAAGATTGTGCATTGTGAATTGTGCATTGTGCATTGCATTAATAAAGTTTTATCTCAATGGTGAAATCCGCGCCCCATGCCGGCGTTCCCGATGCGTTGCATGTCATCACCGTAAACCGCAGGGCGTCGCCGACCATCACTCGCGCCGTCTCCGCCACAGTCCATCCCGGCGTGTTGCACACCGGGTAGGCAAGCGTGTTGCCGGTGTGTACGAGCGCGTCTGCCGGCATCGTCACATACCACATCCCCGCCGTCGGGCCCTTGACGACCGTCGCCGCACCGGCGTAGACCGTCGGTTTGGCACTGTCTATGTCGTTCCACACTCGGGCGGCATAGAGCGTCGCCGGCTGGCTGACGCCGTTGAAGCGGTGACACGACCCCGCCGTCGACCCGCGGTCGAGATAGATGCGCCCGTTCTTATCAGCATAAATCGTCAGATAGTCGCGGTTCGTCCGCATCTGCGTCATGCCGTTGGCGAAAATCTTGCTCTGGTAACGGTCGAAGACATACGTCGCCGTCGGCTCTGTCAGCTTCACCGACCCCGACGCGAAATGCGCCTCGACAAATAGTTTCAGCGTCATCGTCACACCCGCCTTGACCTTGAAGCTCTTGCGGATGCTCTCGACCTCTACCGTGCGCTCGCCCGTCACCGTCGTGCCGTTCTCGAGCAGATAGCTGCCAATCTCCTCGTTGGCCACCTCAGTGCCCTGCGCCACCTGCAACGTCACTTTCACCTCGGTGTCACCCGTTATCGCCGTCGGACTGCCGGGTGTCTCGCGTTTGACCGTCAGCGTCAGCTTCGGCACATTGACGGTTATATAACTGTCCTCTGCCGGCGTCAGCGTCAGCAGCGTCGGCGACAGCGTCAGTCCCGCCGTCGACGTCGTCGCGGCTATCGGCAGCGTCCATGGCGTCAGTGCCGACCCCGGCGCCGTCAGCTCGAGCTTATATCCCTCGATGGCCTCACGCTCCTGTCGCGTGCCGTCGATTGTCAGACACTCGTTGCCCGCGTCGTCATAGATGCGTATGCTCTTCGTCTCCGGGTCAAGCTCGATGCGCTGCTCGGTCGTGCCGCCGGCAACCACCTTCACGTTGCTGAACGTGCCTTTGTTGAAAAGCACGTCTCCGTCGCGAATCCACGCTATTATGTTGCCGTCTTCGTCTTTCATCTCGATAGCCTGCGCGCCTAAGTTCTCGACGCAGATATACTTCGCCAGCAATATCATCGTCGCAACTGACTCGGTGGTCGACATCGGCTTCCAGTACTGCGACCCAGCCGCGTCGGGCCGTATTGACGCGCTCTTCGGGTGCGACTGTATGCAGACAAAAAAGTTCAGCTGCTTTTCTGTCGTCGACCCGGGCTTCAGACTCTCGGTTATCACAATATCAAAGAAATCCTCGCCCTCTGCGCCGCTCTCAAACGCGAAACCGTCGGCCAAATCGGCCCATCTCTGCGGACCGCGCGGCTTGGCGCCGTTATCGCCTTTGTCGCCCTTGTCTCCCTTTTCGCCGTCTGTGCCGTCA
>USIN01000039.1 GCA_900554715.1 uncultured Bacteroidales bacterium | reverse complement strand
TGCCGCGCTGCGCGCGCTTGTAGACCGGCAGTCCGGTGATGTCGACGTCATCTATGAATACACGGCCCTCGTTAGGTGTGATCAGTCCGACAGTCATATAGAAAGTAGTGGTCTTTCCGGCACCGTTAGGACCGAGCAGACCTACTATCTCGCCCTGGGTGACATTGATCGACACCTTGTTGGCGACGGTGCGTTTGCCATATTTCTTGACAAGGTTCTCGGTGCGGAGCACCCCCTTTTCAGGAACCTCGACATCTTCCTCAACCTTAACTTCCCCCTCCGGTTCCGGAACGGTCTCCACAGCATCGATGTCGAGCTCCTGCATGTCGGGCACCGGGAGACCCTCGAGGTCGCGTTCCTCCTCCGGAGTGAGCGAGCGGGGGTGTTCTCCGCCGTCGCGACGGGGATTGATTCTCTTTCTATGCAGCGGAAACAACTTCATGGTGTCAGCAATTGCACGGTGTGGGGTTGAGAAGACTTCTTATATAATCGGTGAGGAGTTTGATGGCTACGTTGTTGTGTCCTCCCTGGGGCACGATAAGGTCGGCATAGCGTTTGGAAGGCTCGATGTAGAGCTCATGCATCGGCTTGAGGGTCTCAACATAACGGTCGATGACCATCTGCGGAGTGCGCCCGCGCTCGATACAGTCGCGGGCAATGACGCGGATAAGGCGGTCGTCGGCATCGGCATCGACAAAGACTTTGACATCCATCATGTCTCGCAGTACTTCGTCGTTGAGTACAAGAATGCCTTCGACGATAACCACGTCGCGGGGTTCGACTCTGACGGTTTCAGGCTGCCTTGTGCAGGTGAGGTATGAATAAGTCGGCATCTCGATGGCTTTTCCGGCTTTAAGAGCTTCAAGATGCTCGACAAGCAGAGGCCACTCGATTGCGGCAGGTTCGTCGAAATTGATTTTACTTCTTTCCTCCGGCGGTATATGACTCGAATCCTTATAATATGAATCCTGCGGAATCACAGCCACTTCGCCCGTGGGGAAGCTGTTTATTATTTTATTGACGACGGTGGTCTTTCCTGAGCCCGTGCCGCCTGCTATACCAATTATCAACATGATTACTTCGGGTTTATTTTAGCCACGAAATTACGAAAAAAAAGCGACACTCGACATTGTTTCTCCATTTTTTACCCAATAATTATCTTTTCGGCAAATCAGAGCGCTTTGAAGTCGAATATATCCCTAATTTTTGTAACTTTGTCAGACTAATCAGAAAATTAAAGTCTTTTTATGATAATAACGAACTCAATCGAGACCTTTGGCCGTTATTGCCTTTTCATGAAAAGGGTGTTTACCTTTCCAGACAAATGGAAAGTATTCGGCAAACGCACAGTCTCTGAAATAATCAAACTCGGGCTTGATTCCATACCTCTTGTGCTCGTCATATCGATTTTCATCGGTGCCGTAATCGCGATACAGATGCAGCTCAACATTGCTTCGCCGCTTATACCGGCTTATTCAGTCGGTCTTGCCACCCGCGAAATCATTCTGCTTGAATTCTCAAACTCGATTCTGTGTCTTATACTTGCCGGCAAAGTCGGCTCGAATATCGCATCTGAAATAGGCACAATGCGAGTCACCGAGCAGATTGACGCGCTCGAAATAATGGGCGTAAACTCGGCCAACTTCCTTGTTCTGCCTAAAATAATCGCATTCGTCGGATTCATGCCCGTGCTTGCGATACTCTGTATCGGTACATCACTCATCGGCGGCTATCTCGTCGCGGTTCTCACCGACCTTATCACCGTTTCAAAATATGTCTACGGCCTACAGGCACTCTTCAACGAGTGGTATGTCTGGTACGGTCTGATAAAATCTCTCGTATTTGCCTTCATCATCGCGTCTGTCTCATCGTTCTTCGGCTATTATGTCAAAGGAGGCGCTCTCGAAGTCGGCAAAGCCAGCACCAACGGCGTGGTATCAAGCAGTATTCTTATTCTTTTGTTTGACGTTATACTCACTAAACTCCTGTTGCAATGATTGAAGTAAAGGATATCGTAAAGTCATTCGACGACCGCACTGTTCTTCATGATGTCAGCGCGACTTTTTATACCGGCAAGACCAATCTTATTATCGGTCAGAGCGGTTCGGGCAAGACTGTGCTGATGAAATCACTTGTCGGCCTCATCAGGCCAGAAAAAGGCGAGATTCTCTTTGACGGCAGAGACCTTCTCAGAATGTCGTCTGACGAGACAAAGGACCTGCGCAAGGAAATCGGCATGCTCTTCCAGGGTTCGGCTCTCTTCGACTCCGAGACCGTGCTCGGCAACGTCATGTTCCCTCTCGTCATGTTCACGAAAATGAGTCAGGCCGAGATGCGCGACCGCGCGATGTTCTGCATCGAGCGTGTCAATCTCAAGGGAGCCGAAAACAAATATCCTTCAGAGATTTCCGGCGGCATGCAGAAACGCGTCGCCATCGCCCGCGCCATCGCCCTCAATCCGAAATACCTTTTCTGCGATGAACCCAACTCGGGTCTCGACCCCAAGACTTCTATTCTTATCGACGAACTGCTCAGCGACATCACACATGAATATAATATCACCACCATCATCAACACCCACGATATGAACTCGGTGCTCGGTATCGGCGAGAATATCATCTTCATCAACAAGGGTTATCGCGAATGGGTCGGTGACATGAGCCAGATTTATTCGACAACCAACGAGGCGCTCAATGATTTTGTATTCGCCACCCGACTCTTCAAAGAGGTCAAGGAATACGTCAAAGACCACGAAACAAAACAGCGTCCGCGATGAGATTCAGAGACATCCCCGGGCATGAAGACGTAAAAGAACGTCTGAGAGCTATGGCCGACGAGCGCCGTGTGCCGCACGCGCTTTTGCTCGAAGGACCTGTGGGTTCGGCCAAATTCATGCTCATCAGAGCCTTGGCCCAGTATATCCATTGCGAAAACCATACACCCGACGGAGACAGCTGCGGCAAATGTCCTTCGTGTCTTCAACATCAGACGTTCAACCATATCGACACGATATATTCGTTCCCGGTAATCAAAAAAGCCGGCAAATCGACCATCTCGAACGACTGCTTCGGCGAGTTCAAAAACTTTATCTCAGACTCGCCGTATATGGATATCGAGAAATGGATCGCTATGCTCGGCAATATCAATTCTCAGCCTGTAATTTATGTCGAAGAAGGCGCCGAGCTGATACGGCGTCTCAACTTCACGGCCCGTCAGTCACTCTTCAAGATAGTCCTCCTCTGGCTCCCCGAACGCCTCAAGGAAGAGACAGCCAATAAACTGTTGAAACTCATCGAGGAACCCCACCCCGACACAATTTTTCTGATGTCGAGCGACAACTCGCGCGCCATCCTGCCGACAATCTACTCGCGTGTGCAGCGCATCACCGTCTGCCGCTACAGCGACGACGAGATAAAGCATTTTCTGACAGCCTCCTACCCTGTTTCCGAGACCGACGCCGAGACTTTGGCACGGCTCAGCTCGGGCAACGTCATCGAAGCGCTATCGCTTGTCGACATAAGCAGGATGCGCCAGCAGTTTCTCGACTATTTCATCGAACTGATGCGCAAGGCTTACCAACGCAAAATCGGGCTTCTGCGTCAGTGGAGCAACGACGTGGCCGCCCTCGGCCGCGAACAGATAATAAAGTTTCTTGATTATGCCTCGCGTCTTATACGCGAGAACTTCATTCTGAACCTGCATGTCGACCAGCTCAATTATCTGACCGAGGATGAGCGCAAATTCAGCGTCAATTTCGCGCGTTTCATAAACGAGCGCAACGTCTTGAAAATGTTCGAGGTTCTCAATAAGGCCCGCGAGGACATCGCCGGCAACGCCAATCCCAAAATCGTCCTCTTCGACCTTGCCGTCAAGACCATTCTACTTATCAAGCAATAGATTACGGCATACTGATGACAGAAAACGATTTCCTAAGCCAGGTCGCCGCTTATCTGATTGACGATGACAGCCACAGGCGTCAGCTGAACCGGACGACGCTTGTTTTCCCTAACAAACGCAGCGCCTTATTCATGAAAAAGGCACTCCACCGCTCCATCGGCAACGCAGTGGGACGGCCGGCGTTCATGCCGCGGTTCGCCACGATGAGCCGCCTTGTCGCGCGCTTCGCCGACCGTCCGGCCATGAGCCGCCGTGAGTCGTTGTTTTTGCTCTACAACACCTATCGCTCAGTGCTTGAACGTCGCAACCGCTCGGAACAGCTGAAAGATTTCGACCGCTTTGTCTTCTGGGGCGATATGATACTCGACGATTTCGATGACATCGACCGCCATCTTGTCAACGCGGCCAAACTGTTCAAGAACCTTAAAGATCTCAAGGAGATAAACGCCGACTATCTCGACGAAAACCAAAAGCAGATTATACGTCAGATATGGGGCGAGACAGCTCATACCGCTGCCGTTACCGAGTTCTGGACACATACAGGCGACAACGGTGAAGTCGTCAAGAGCTTTATAAATCTTTGGGAAATCCTTGGCGAACTTTACGTAGAGTTTCACCGCGCTCTTGACGAAACAGGCCAGACCACACCCGGCTTCCAATACCGTCTCGCAGCTGAGATTATCGGCCAAATGTCAGTCGAAGACCTTCGCCGTGAGCGTTTTGTCTTCATCGGCTTTAATGATCTGTCTCACAGCGAGACGATGATGCTTAAACGATTTAAAGAAGCCGGTGTCGCCTCATTCTTCTGGGATTTTGAATCTCCGGTTTTCAAAGACGGCGAAAATCTGACCATAAGCCGCAGCTTCGGCTCGTTGTTAAGAAACTTTCCGATGCCCGATGGATTCTCGCTCGCGAAGCCTGAAGTGCGACCGACAATATCTGTCATTGGCATACCCTCGAATATCGCACAGACAAAACTGCTCGGCCCTATGCTCGACCGCCTCGCCGACGAAGGCCGTCTCAATGTCGACAATGCCATCAACACGGCTGTAATTCTGCCTGACGCATCACTGCTTATGCCGTCGCTCTTCGCTATACCCGACCGCATTGCGGCGCTCAACATCACGATGGGCATTCCTTTCGCGTCGACGCCGTTCGCCGCTTTCCTCAAGTCAATAATCACGCTGCAGCTGAGGGCAAGACTTATTCACGGCGAATTCCATTTTTATCACGAAGACGTACTGCAACTGCTCTCCCACCCCCATATCCTCTCCTTTGCCTCATCGTCCGCCGAAAAAATCAAATCATATATTTCGGCCAACTGTCTCTATAATATACCTGCCGCCTACATTGTCGAGACATATCCCGAACTCGCCTACATATTCAAAGCTGTAAAGCAGCTCGAGAATGTCGACGAGCTTCAGGACTATCTCCATAATCTCCTGACTGGCCTCCGTAACGACCTTTCGGCAACTTCTCCGACTTTCAAAGCCGGACGCAAGGTAGAAGTCCGTCTGCTTGACAATTATCTTGACGAAATCGAGCAACTCGGCGAGCTGATAAAACGCTATCGCATCAGCATGTCCGAGAGCACATATTTCACACTGTTTGAAAAACTATTGAACGCAAGTCAGATAAACCTCCAGGGCACACCTTTACGCGGACTCCAGATCATGGGCGTACTCGAGACCCGGGCGCTCGACTTCGACAATCTCATCATCCTGTCGATGAACGAACGCGTCTTCCCGCGCAAAAGCTATATAAAGACAATGATTCCCAACAATCTGCGCATCGGCTACGGCATGCCGTCGATTGACCGTCAGGACAGTCTTTATACATATTATTTCTACCACATGCTGACACGTGCCAAAAACGTGACGCTGGTTTATGACAGTCGCGTCGGTGCGCTCGGTGCCGGTGAGATGTCGCGTTACATCTCTCAGCTCAAACACCTCAATCTGTTCGACCGCATCACATTCGACAATATCGCATTCTCGTCTGAAGTGTCAAACGAGCGGATTATCAAGGTCGATAAGACACCTGCCGTCCTTGACGAACTCAAGACATTTACAACTCCGGGGGGTGCGTTCATATCGGCAAGCGCACTCAAATCATACAAGCGCTGCCGCCTGCAGTTCTACCTCCAGTATGTCAGAAACATGCGCGGCACCGACGAGCAATACGACTACATGACCGCCGCCCAGCACGGCACCATCATACACCGTGTGATCGAACAGCTGCTCATGCCGTTCGAGGGCAAAAATGTCGACGCAGCCGCGATAGACGCGATTCTCAAAGCTCCCGGACTCATAAAAAAGACCATCGACAGCATCATCACCGAAGTATTCTATCCCAAGGCAAAAGAAACGGCCGACGGTCATGACCTCCCGGCCGAAGGCAATATTTTCGCAGGCGTCATCGACCTGTATGTAAGGAAGATGCTCGGCTATGAGCAGACGAGCTACTGCACACCGTCATTCCGCTATATCAAGGGCGAAATGGCCGTCGCAGACCCACAGTGGCGGGTGACTGACGGTCTCGCGATAAACTTCAAGATGTCTATCGACCGCGTCGACGAGATAACGCCGGGACATCTCCGCTTCATCGACTACAAGACCGGCGCCGACAAATCGACCGTCACCGACGTCGACAAGCTCTTTGTCAGAGGCAAGCACGACTACGATGCCATATTTCAGATTCTTACATACTGCGAGGCCTATGCCGACATGGTCGATCCGGGCGTCTCGATCAAGCCGATTATCTACCCCTTCAGAAACATGGTCGTGGCCGACGGCATCGTCGCAACCAAGATTGGCAAGGAGGAGATTGACGACTTCCGCAGCGTCTCGGCTGAGTTCAGACCTATGCTCAACGAGATGATTTCTGAGATTTTCGACCCGGCCGTGCCCTTCGACCGCGCCGAAGACCCAAAGTCGTGCGCCTTCTGTCCCTTCCTCGAGCTCTGCGACCGACAGGTTCCCGAATTCTGACGCCATGGCCGGACTCTACGTTCATATCCCCTTCTGTCACAGCAAGTGTCTCTACTGCGACTTCTATTCGACGCCCGACCGCAGCGCCGTCGACGGCGTCATCGATGCTCTTAAAGCCGAATTCGCGCGACGCCGACATGACATCGGCGGTCCGTATAAAACTGTCTATATCGGAGGCGGCACGCCTTCAATCTTGTCGCAACGTCAATTTGCATCGCTCGTTTCGGCGCTGCCTCTCGACGACTGCGAGGAATTTACCATCGAAGTCAACCCCGAGGACGTCACGCCCGAAATCGCCGCTTTCTGGCACCGTTTGGGCGTAAACCGCGTCAGCATGGGCGTCCAGTCGTTCGACGACCGCGAACTCAAGGCGGTCGGACGACGTCATGACGCTCTTACCGCAGTCAGGGCTTACGACTGTCTGCGCGATGCCGGTTTCGGCAACATCAGTTGCGACCTCATTTACGGTTTGCCGGGCCAAAGCCTCGAATCGTGGCGAAAAAGCCTCGGGCGCCTTGTCGAAATGGCTCCCGAGCACATCTCGGCCTATAGTCTGACTTACGAGGAAGGTACGGCACTCACCCGACTCCGAAACAAAGGCCGGATCAAGGCCGCCGACGATGACCTATACGCCGACATGTATTACCATCTCATCGACAGACTTGACGCCGCGGGCTATCGTCATTATGAAATCTCAAACTTCGCCCGACCCGGTATGACTTCGCGCCATAACAGCTCCTACTGGACGGGCGAGCCTTATCTCGGCCTTGGTCCCGGCGCCTACAGCTTCGACGGCAAGCACAGAATCTATAACAGTCCCTCGATAAAAGACTATCTCGCCGGAGCGCCCGAAGTCATTGAGGACGAGACTGACACCGACATCGTCAACGATGCAATTATCACAGCCCTGCGCACCGACGCAGGACTCCGGCTCGACGCCGTTGCAGATGATTATCGCCGCGACATCATGCGCTCGGCTGAGAAATATCTCGACTCGGGCGACCTTATTCTTGACAACGGCCGCCTCGTCATTAAAGAGCGCTCATGGCTCATCGCCGACGCCATCATGCGCGATTTGCTTGTTTAACGTTACACGCCGCGCAGTATCGTCATTGACCGTCATATACATTCAAACGGTCAAACGTTATAAACGTGATTTCTCGTTGTTGCCGGCGCCGGTGCCACGGTAGCGGTCACGAGTGGTATTGAAACGGTACTGGAGTGTGAGCATTACCGATTGTCCGGGCGTGAAATTATTCTGGACAAGCTTCACGGCATCGTTGTACATCATGGCATTGTTGCCGGATGTGTTGAACAAGTCTTTTGCCTCAAGGGTGATGCTGAAGGCATTGTTGAGGAATCCTTTGTAAATCTTGGCATTGACATACCATGGAGTGTTCGAGACTTTCATATTATTGTCCCACGTATGTGTCATCAGTTGTGCGTCGACATTAAGCCAGATGTCGAAAGGGAGATGAATTGCGTTCTGCCATTGGAACAGAAACCCGGGAGTATTCATTTTCATAGGCTTGCCGTTGACCGTCAGCGTGAGCCACTGCTTCATCATGCCGACATTCACGCGAGGCTGCCATACACCGACTTTGAACTGACCGCCGACAAATGCCTGAAGATAATGGCGGTGGTCAAGATTTGCCGTGCGAATGATGGTTGCCTCCCCATCAACTCCGTAAGGCTCTGTGATGTGATATACGCCGTCCTTGAAGTACGTGTATGACACCTGGGTGAAGAACTGACGCCACTGTGCCATATATTCCACGGTCTGCATTTTTGTCGGTTTCAGATACGGGTTGCCGGTCTCATAAGTGAGGCGGTTGATATAGCTGACAGCTCCATCGAGCTGACCGTAGCCGGGTCGGACAGTTTTGCCTGAGTAGTTCAGTCCCATACGGACATTACCTATCTGAGTGGAGACATTCAGCGAGGGAAACAGATTGTTATAGGTCTTGCTTTGACCGTCACGATGCTCTCCCATCTCATAATAATCAAATTTCACATGCTCAAAGCGGAGTCCGACACCGACATTGAAGCGACCGAACTGCCGCCCAAACTCAACAAAAGCGGCGATATTGCTTTCATCCACACGGTTGTCGGCATCGGAAACTTCCGGGATGTTTGCTGTAAAGAGATTCGTAGTGCGCGTATCAGTGTATTCCTCGCCAAACCTAATCTGTCCCTGCCAGAGAGGATGACTGACGACTAATTTCTCGGCAAACATTCGGTTGCGGTTGGTCGATTCAGTACTTACATTGCGGTTATCCCCTGTTTCGCTGAGCTCATCACTCAATGAAAGCTCACGGTTTTTATACCAAAGAAAATCCGCGTTAAAGTCGAAAGTGAATTTGTCGACAATGCCGTTATAGTATAGGTTTACGTTATGGCGTGGGACTGCCGTTGATCTATTATTTACGTCAGAATTATAGCGGTCAAGTAAGACTCCGTTTTGCCAGACTTCACTTGGAATAGTTCCGGTTGTGTGATGGCGGTTCCAGCTGTTCTGATAATAAGCGCCGATGCTGTGCTTATCATTGAACATGAAGGAAAAGCCGACTTTGCCTGTCATATCGTTGTAATTCTCTCGCCATATTGTGCGGATTGACTGGTTATATCTTCCTGCCGGTGTCGTGGTCGTCATGTCGTTAAGACGATCATTGCGGTTATTACCGTACCACCAGCCGTAGTTGGCGAACATTTCAAGTCCTCTGGTGCGGTATTTCAGGTCGATTGAGTTACCTGTGCGGAAATAGTGTTGAAAACCGTTGTCGGAGCGGAAAGTGCCACTGAATCCGTCGCCTTTCGGAGGTTTCGTGCGGATAATAATCACGGATTTCACATTTGCAGCATAAGAGGCTCCCGGATTGGTTATTACAGAAACATTCTTGATGTCATTGGAATTGAGTTGCGAGAGTTCCTGAAGGTCGTTGACCTTGCGTCCGTTGATATAGATTGTCGGCTCGCCTTTGCCGAAGACTTCCAGTTTGCCGTCCGTGTTTACCACCATCGGCACTCGTGTCAGCACGTCATTTGCCGTACCTGCGATGGCAAGCGAGCTACCCTCGACATTGGTGACGAGTGCATTCCCTTTCATCGTTGTTGAGGGTCTTGTGGCGCGTACTACCACTTCTCCAAGTTCCACCGTAGAAGGCGTAAGTTTGATTGTCCCCAAATAGCCCGAAGCCGGAACTGGAGCCTCCGAGGTTTCATAACCCACAAAGGAACACTTTGTGATGAGATTCCCGGTTGCATCGGTAGAGATAGAAAACATACCGGCTTGGTCAGTAACCGTACCGGTGATATAGGTTGAATCGCGGTATAACACGACGTTGACATAGTCGAGCGGAGTATCATTTTCTCCGACTACTTTACCGGAAATCTCCCGTCCATAGACCGTAGCCCCGACCATAAACGCCATAAGGATTGTAATGATTTTTGTTTTCATTTTACATCAGGTTTTAATGATTTTCTGATGCAAAACTACGTCCAAAAGGATTTTAACGCCAAATATAAAAGTCTTAATATGCAAGATGCAACCCACTGAAAATCAGGGGTTGCATCTCTTAAAAGTCTTAATGAAGCCTTGTGCTGTCTTAATGGACTCTTAATCCTTGGCCCGGTTTTTAAGGAACTCCACAATATCTTCTTTTTCGGGGACTCCGAGCTTCTTTCGTACCGACGATTTACGGACATATATTGTGGAGGTAGTCTGACCTGTTATCACGCTAATCTCTTTTGTCGAGAATCCGGCTACCATCAGAACGATAATCTGCTCCTCTTTCGGGGTGAGTTGTTCTCCATATTGACAGTGAAGTTTACGATAAAACCCGGAATAAAGGCTGTCGATCATCTCGAATACCTTTCCCCAATCAACGAGTTCGCCGTTGGTTTCGCCGTCAATGGCAGAGATTTTACGCAGCATCTCACGATTCTGCTCAGTCGGAGTCTCTGCCACCATCTTGATAATGCCAAGCTGTTTGAGCATTATGCCTCGTAAGGCTGTCGAATCAGCTTTATCGGTTTCCTGTGAGGGAGCGGATTTGTACTCGTCCACCATTTTCTGCAACGCCTCTATGCGTTCCTCATTGTCGCGTTCGCGCTGACGGCGAATTATGAAAATCCATGCGCTCGCGCCAAGAATCAAAAGAGCTGCAAGGCTTACAATAAGGATAATCACCGTCTTATGTTGGCTTTCGGTTTTCAGTTCCAATGCACGGTTCTGCTGATATAGCGCCCCCCGTTCCGACTCCCACTGTGACGCCTTCATGCGGTTGAAGCGCTCGTTCTGGCGGTTGTTCAGTCTGTTGATATGCATCAGTTTTATGCGTCCGGTCTGCCTGAAATCAATCATGGCATGGAGCAGATTGCTATAGCTGCGGAAGTAAGCGTCTTCATCACCTCTCAGTCTGACGGCAATGCTGTCGGCTGTTTTAAGATGATGTGACGCCAGATTCACATTTCCTCTGTTCAGAGCATTAATGGCATATTGGAAGTGGAGCATATCGGCGGCACCGTTGTCGTGACCTGCTTTGCTGAATATCTCATCGATAAGTCTGTCGCTTTCGCCATCGTGTCCCGACTCAGTAAGAAGCTGTGCCTGTTCAACCATAAACAGAAACTGCTTGTCACCCCAGTGGCGGTTACGAGCATAGTCAATAAGCTTGTTAACGAGATATAAGGCAGAGTCAATTTCTCCGGCATACTCATATCCAGCCAAGAGCATATACTTTGCCTCCATCTTTCTCAGCGTATCGGTCTCGAGTATATGAAGCTTTTTTGCCAACGGAATAATTTGGCGACCTTGATATTCAGATGCACCGAGCAAGACGCGGATTCTCAATGCCTCTGTCATTAGAGAATCGGGCACATTCGAC
>USIN01000038.1 GCA_900554715.1 uncultured Bacteroidales bacterium | reverse complement strand
CGGTTCTTGAGAACTTCAATGAATCAATGAATGCAATCACAACCCGTCTGTCAACATCCACTGCCATCTCATCACGGCAGCTTCTCTTGACAGAACGCTTTGTTTCTTTCCAAATTGTTATAGAACTTACGGTTTGACCTTCCGAAGAAGGCAGCGCCGTACGCAAAAGATCGATTTCTCAATCGCTTGCGTACGGCGTTGTGAATGGCGCTGCCGAAATCAAATGCCCGGTAGAAGCAGTCCCATGCCCGCATCAGCATGCAGAGCGTCGATTCTCCGCGTCGCCAGTCCCAGTTGCGTCTTATGCCTCTGAATATCTCGCCCAGCGCCGTGTAGGTCTCGTCTTTGGTGTGGCCGGTGCGCAACAGGGTTATCATCTTCGGCACGAACATGCGGGCATAACCTTCTTCCTTGTCCCACGAGCGGTCAATCATCATCTGCTGCGATGCCCGGGATGTTCCGTCATCGGCGGAGTCAGAATACCAACCGGCGACAGCGAGACGCATAAGAAGCATTCCGGACGACGTCGGAGCGTGTCTGAATGCGAAATCGTCGGCCCATTGACGTGCGGCATCGGAGACGTCGGCACGGCATTGTGGCAGTGATATATATGACGAGAAAATGCGGCGCGTGCGTTCAAGTGCGCCGTCGTTGTCGCAATCGGCGCCTGTGGATTCGGCATTGTCAAGCACCTCAGCGGCGGCGATGGTGCTCAGACCGTATTCCGAGATAGTAGCCTCTTCGTCAAACAGCTTGTGGTAAAACACCGATTTATCGCGGAGCCAGGTCGATGCCGCCAAGTCTCCGATAATACCCGCTATCAATTTGTTTTTATAAATTTGATATTTTTACAAGAGTATAATTATTCACGAAATCGTCAGGAGAAAGCGTTTGCTTATATGAGGCATAGCCGGTCCAGTATTGGGGCGGATTTTTGAAGCGGTCATATTGCTCGGTAAGCACGTTTTCGTTTTTGATAACAATGGCATACGGTTTATTTAAAATTTCGCTTTCAACCTGGGTGCCCAATTTGAATTGTACTGTGCTGACTTTGGAAAAGTCATTGCGAGAGTCGTGATAATTTCCAAGATAGCATCCATAATCAGACCAACGTGCATATTCGGTGGTGAATGTATCGATGAGTCTCATGGTTTTGCCGTTTATCCTGTAAATTGCTAATTGAGGAATCCGCGGGTTTTTGCTGTCTGATTTTACTGACATAGACATAGTCACGTATTTATTACCGCGGTCGGCATCGCGGTAAAAATAGCGGTCGTCATAGCTGTCGAATACAAATCTGTTACCGACTGAAATGTTTGACAGGTTAACTGTGTTATAATCGATTTTAACAACCGTTTTGGGTTTTATGGCTTTAAAACCGAGCGCTTCAATACGTTCAGCTTCGATGCGCTGTTGCTCTCTTATGTTTTCAATCTGTTTACGGAGGACATTTACGGCTTCTGCTTCTTCTGAATTCGGGAAATATGCTATAATACCATCCAGCTCTTTAGCCGCTTCGGCCAGATTATTGTCTTTTATGGCTTCTTTTGCCTTGACGAGCCGTTGGCTCGCAGGATATGACACCATTGCAATGGTATCTCGAAGTTCAGCGTTGCGTGCCTGCAATCCGTCGATTACCTCGTTGAGATATCGTATTTCAGCCGAAAGTGAATCAATTTCGCTTTGCTGACTTTCAATGACGGAATTGTCACCGCAACTGTTGACGATGATCATAGCGACGATGAGCGAGAGATAGATGGTGAACTTTTTCATGGCCTATTATATTTTTTGCAAATATAATAAACATTATTTAATGAGCGGCGAGATTATCGAAACATATCGCCCAGAGCCGAGGCCTCTTCCCAGATGGCTTCATCGGGGCAGTCTGTGAAGCGTGCGATCGAATGCTTTACGGCGCGCGTCAGGTCGTAGAGTTCGTTTTGAGTCAGGCCGCTGCTGTCGTAGGCGGCAAAGCGGGCGACGCGTTCGACGATGTCGGCGGCGTTCTGATAATCTCCAGCGTCATAGGCCATGTCGGCGATGCGCAGGAATTCTTTTGCGTCGGTGTAATTCATTTCTTGTCGTTTTTTATTTTGTAATCAGGCTCGATGCAGTGTTTAAATCCGTCGTAGACAGGTTCTTCATCTGAATCATAAGTCAATTTGACTGAGTCGCCGTATCGGGCTTTGAGTATCGCCTCCGCGTTATTTTTTGCATATTCCTCGTCGGCGAGCGCTTTCAGTCGGTCGACTCTCGAATATTTGTCGGGCGAATATATTGGCGATATGACGCGGTCGGTCTTTTCTATGCCTGTCGCCGTGAACGCAAATCCGCCGTCGGCCTCGGCCTTCAGGATAAGCCCCGGGAGACCGTGTAGCTTCCATGGCCCGAAGGGCACGGCAATTTCGGGTGCGAACCATGCCTGCCAGTGGCGTCCGTGATAGTCGCTCTCGGCCATCATGCATTCATAGTCGAGGATGGTCTCGGTCGAGTCTGAGACGATTTCCCATTGCTGTTCGTCTGTCGGCTCCGTGTAATATCCCTCGCCGTCGCCCCATTTGCCGTAGACAGTCATGTTGTTGTCGGCGGGGCGGGTGAAGACATAAGTGTGTATTTTTTTGACGGGGCCTTTGCGTAGGTCAAAAGTCATGCTGCCGTCGGCTCCTTTGGTCATGCAGGCCGCCATGATGATTTCGTTGAGCCGGCGTTTGCCTTCCGGCGTTGACGACAGAGAGTCGTTCCAGAGGCTGATGTCGTTGAAATACTTTGATTCTGACGGCGAGGCGAGGAGTGTCATGCGGTTGGTCGATTGTCCGCCGCTTACCGTCGGAGCGGTGTCGTCATAGCTGACGATGATTTCGGCCTTGTTCTGGGCGCAGATAGCTCCGGCGGTGAGACCACACAATACAATGAGGATTAGAAGTCGGTTCATTTTCGTATAGTTATAGAGATTAATAATTCGCGGCCGCGCAGATACCGCCGGCTCTCGAACGAGTTTAACTGATTGTAGACTGTATAATTGTATGAGCGGCGGTCGAGTATGTTGCTCAGCCCGGCCGACAGCTCGATGCGTTTGCTCGTTTTATATATGAGTCTGCTATCGAGCAGCACGGTGTTTTTGAATGTGTTCCCGGTGATTTCATTGCGGTAGTGTTCGCCCGAGATGTGCCATTCCCATTTCTTGTGGGGCATGATGTTGATGAGCAGCGAGTTTTCGATGTCGCCGAGCCATGAAGCGTCTGTGCCGTTCATGCTCAGACGACGCGCCGAGTATCTGAAACTGTAGTCGAAACTGAGCCATCTCAGCGGCGTACCGCTGACTGTCAGGCCTGCCGACCAGCCGGTGGTGACTGAACTGACTGCTTCGTCACCCGAGAACAGATGTGACTCAGCGCGGGTGAATGTGCCGTTGACGTTGGCGCTGCCGCGCATGAATTCAAGCGCCTTGCCGATTTTTGCGGCTGCTATCAGATTGCGGCTGTCGCTCCCGGCCGTCGCGTAGGAGTAGACAATGTAATCGCCATAAAGCTGCTGGACGAGCGTGTAGGGCATATGTGACCATGATTGAATCACTGACGCATTGGCAAACAGCCCTCTGCGTGTATTTTTATATGCGAGGAGAGCCGAGAGGCTTTGTGATGTCGGATTGTAGAAGTCATCGACGCCGCGCCTGAACGAGCGATAGTCAGTCATTATAGCCGCCGGATGTATCATGTTGAGATTCATCGGCGACCGTCCGGCACGGCCGCGCACTTGTGCCGACAGCCGGTTGTTGGGCTTCCAGTCAAGACTTAGCGACGGCGAGAAATAGAATTCCGAGCGGTCGGCGATGGCCTTGTCGAAGCCATATCGCGCGAAACTTATCGGGGCGTCGAGGGTGAAATTGACGCGTCGCAGGCTGTATTCAAGTTTCTGGCTGGCGAACACGCCGAAATAGTCCGTGTGGACCACGTCGGTGACTGTTCGCCCGTCATCTGTTGCATCTGAAATGCCGGACAAGTCTGACTTCATTTTCCTGAGGTAGCCTTTTATACCGCCTTCGAGACTGAGCGTCACGTTCTTGATCAGGAAGACATAGGCCGCGCTCTCTTTGGTATAAAAAGCATGGTCGCCGACGTGCTGGCGCGTTGTCGCTCCCGTGTTGTCGACTGTTAGAGTCTGAGGCTGCGATTCCCACTCGACATCGCTTTTGATTGTCACAAGATGTTTATCGCCAAAACGTTTTATCATGTCGAAGCGATTGCAGACATAGTAGTCGGGGAGGGTAGCGCTCTGGTCGACCGGCAGCGAGCCTGTCACTCTGAGGCTGACGTCGTTCCAGCCGATGTCGGCTTTAAGGGTGTTGTTTATAAAAGCTGTCTTCCGGTTTGATTCATAGGTGATTTTGCCGCTCAGAGCATGGTTGCGGTCTATGCCGTGGCGGTTTTCGGTGATGACCTTGTCTCCTCCGGTCAGGAAATAGGTCGTGATGTTGGCTGCGTCGGCCGTGAGGCGGTTGTAGCTGTAGTCGATGGCGGCTTTCAGCTCGGAGTCGCTGTTCTTCCACAAGCCGTTGGCCGATATGATGGCCGATCGGTTGAACAATGTGCGGTTTCGCTCGAGAGACGGCACTGACGGCAATCCGACGCTGACATAGGGTCTGATATCGGTCTCGCGCCTGTCGCTGAAGAAGTCTGTCAGCTGAGACGAAAGTTCTCTGCCGCGGTTGTTGCTTTTGACAGTGACAAGGCTTTGGAACTTCGGCATCGCAGCCAGGGCGAAGATACCGCCGTCCCAAAGCATGCCTTCGGGATTCCCGGAATATCCGGCTGCGGCGTCGCCATAGACGCTCCAGGTCGCTTTGGCTTTGTTTTTTAGCTTGAGATTTATGGCAGCTTTGTCAGAGAAACTGATCCCCGACAGCACCTGCATCGGCTGATGGTTTTCCATCACCTCGACGGCGCCGACATCTTCGTGACTGATGCCGTTGGTCGCCAGCCCGTATCGGCCGCCAAGCATATCTGCCCCCTCGATGTAGAATTTGTTGATGTCTTCACCCTGATATTTTATCTTGCCTGATTTCTCGACGTCGATGCCGGGCATTCGTCTGAGCACGTCGCCTATAGTGCGGTCCTGTTTCTGGGCGAAGCCGCCGACGCTGTAGCTTATCGTGTCGCCCTGTTCGCGTATGCGGTCGGCTTTTACCGCCACTTCCTTGAGCCTGAAGGCCTCTGGCTGCAGTCTGACATTCAGAGGCAGAGCTACGCTGTCGAGCGCAAACGACTGTCTGGCGTAGCTCATCATCGACACCTCGACCCGGCAGCCGGTCAGTGTGTTGACCGACAGCTCGAACAGCCCCTTGCCGTCGGTTGTGGCAAACCGTTTTATCTTGCCCTCGGCGTTGCGGTATACGACAGATGCTCCCGTCAGAGGCTCGCCTCCGGCGGCGTCGGCTACGGTGCCGTTCACGGCAATCTGCCCCGTTGCAGCAGCCGCGAGAAGTGTGAAGAGCAGGTATGTGGCAAGACGTTTCATCGGGTCTCGATTTCCATGCGGTTGTCGGTTTTGTTTATGGTAATCGATTTTATTTCATTGGCGGGGATGTCGTTGATCTTCGTTTCCGGATAATAGTCACCGTTGACAAATACGTCCAGGTCGAGCTTCCGTTCGCTACGCGAGTCGTCATCGGTGATATTGTAGACCGGTATGACGGCGGTTCTGATTTCGGGTACGCATAAGGCACCGAATGCCAGCGAGAGTCCTACCGCCGGCATGGCGTAGCGCAACAGGGCGAGGCGTTTGCTTCTGACGGTCGCATTCATCATTTTCAGACGTTTGCCGAGGTCGCAGCTGTTGAGCCGGTTTGTTATGCCCGGCCATCTCATTCCTGCGGTCCGGCTTATGAGAAACAGCTGATAGTCTCGGGAGTCGCACCCCGACGCAATAACGTAGGCGTCGGCCTGGAATTCATGTATGCTCTTGAGGTCGCGTCTTAACAGCCACGCAGCCGGATTATACCAGCAGAAAATGGCTACTGTCTGGGCTATAACGAGGTCGAGTGTGTGATGGCGTGTGACATGACCGAGTTCATGGACGACAGCCATGCCGCGGCTGTCGGCAAAGTCGGCTTCGTCTATGACTATGGCCTTGCCGATGCTGAAAGGCGCGACCCGTTTGTTAGAAGTTACGTAGACCCTATAGCCGCCGGTGTTTTCCTTTCGTGCCTTTATGATAATCAGGGCGATGCGCAGCATCTCGGCAAGCGTGAGCGACAGTGTGACGGCGACGCCGGCGGCCCAGACAACCGACAGGGTCGTGAAGTTTATCCCCGACGGTTCATGGACGGCTTCACCGCCGAAGACAAACAGCGCTTTGGGCATAGGCAGCAGCATGGTAAGCGGCAGCATCAGCAGCGCGCCCATATAAAGGACGAGCACTATGGTTCGGTCGACCTTGAATCGTCTGTCGTTGCCGAGCGCCGCACGGTAACTCAGCCACGCGGCCGCCAGTGTGATGGATACGGCTATCGAATATTTGAACAATGTCTCAATCATGGCTCTGACGTTTTTCGACAATATCCAGCAGACGTTTCAGTTCGTCGGCATCAATCTGGCGGTCGTCGACAAGCTGCGACACCATTGAAAAACAGTTGCCGAAATAACGGCTGACAAATCGATTGACGGCGCTGCGTTTATAGTCGTCTTTCTCTTTGACCGCAAAATAATTGAAAGCGCCGTAACGGCCCTGTTCATGGCCGACATAGCCCTTGGCCTCGAGCGAGCGGATAAAGGTCGAGACCGTGTTGATATGCGGCTGCGGCGTCGAGTAGTGCGCGGCGAGCTCCTTGACCGTACACGGGCCGCATTCCCATAACAGCAGCAGTGTTTCTTCCTCCTTGTCAGTGAGTTTGTCTTTATCTTCTTTCATCTTAACGAGATTTTTCGTTGACAAAAGTATAATCAAAAAACTGATTACGCAAATTTTCAACGATAAATCTCGTTAGAATCTCAAAAGATGATTAACTTTGCAGCATAAACGAGACGCTTATGATAAAGATGATGCTAATAGCCGGGGCCGGAGGTTTTGTCGGTACATGCTGCCGATACCTTGTCACGCGCTGGTGTGCGATGATGTTCAGCGGTACATGGCCGCTGGGTACTTTTTTAGTCAATATAGTCGGTTGTTTTGTTTTCGGCGTTTTGCTGGGGCTTTTCGAGAAGACCCAAACGGTGTCGACGACAGAGAGTCTGCTGCTTGTGACGGGCTTCTGCGGCGGTTTTACGACCTTTTCGGCATTTGCGGGCGAAGTATGTCTGCTTGGCGACAAAGGTCAGTTTGTGACCTCGCTTGTCTATCTGCTGGCGTCAGTCGCCATCGGAGTCATCATGGTCATCGCCGGCCGCGCGCTGATAAGATAGGCGCTCAGGTGTTTCACCTTAGTATCGACGTTGTTATGTCGGTGTCGGGGGCGAGTTCGTCTGAAGGGCCTACTTTTTTGCCGTAATTGACGGTGTAAGTGACTGTCAGGGTGACGCGTCTGTGGGCGCCGGCGCCGAAGCGCGACAGCGACGAGTCATACCATCGCGTCGACAGCGTGTCTCGGCTAATCTGCCATGATGTCCGGAAGATGTTGGCTGCCGCGAGCCGGATATTCCATCCCTTCGAGGCCCAGCCGACGCTTAGGGAATATTCGGCCGGCATCCTGCGCAGATATGATGTCTCGCCGTCGACATAGCTTGTGCGGCTGCTCCAGAAGGCGTTGAAAACGAAATCTCTCAGATAATAGTCGGCGCTGAGACTGCCCGTCAGAGGGTAGTGTGACGCGCGGTTGCTGGCTGTCGTCCTGTAAAGCAGAAGTCTTGGCACAGCTGAGATCGCAAGACTGCCGTCAAAAAATCTGCCTGTGACGCTCGCGCCGATCTGGCCGTGATTGTAATCGCCGTCGTTGCGGTATTGTTTCAGCATCGCGCCGTCGGGCCCGTCGGGCGAATATACCTCGATCTGCCTGTCGATGATTCTGAACAGGGTGGCGTAGGCCGTCATTTGCCATCGGTTGTCAGGCAGCCATGTGTAGCTGACGTTGCCTGCGATATGGCGGGCGGCTTTGAGACCGGGATTGCCGCAGACATACATCAGTTCTGACTGACGGATGATATTCGGATTCTTCATCACGGCATCAGGCGACATTGTGGCATACTGGAAATAAAGACTGAGTGAATTCTTCTGATCGGGTGCATACTGCACATTGATGTGGGTGAAAGGATATCGGTCGTCGATCTTTTGCCGGTTGATGCTGTTGGATTCGAAGGCGTAACCGCAGTCGACCGAACCGGAGACTTTCTGAAAATTCAATGCTGCGCCCAACCATAAGCCTGTGAATGTCTGTTTGAAGCGATTGATTACATTGCTTGAACCGGTGTAGTCAATTTTGGTTTTGCCTCCTGCTGACGACAGGGTTGAGAACAGTGTGATTCTATCTGTCAGCGATTTGTTGGCCCGGATATCACCTCTCAGAAACACAGCTTTCTCATCGGCCCGGTTTTCAATACGGGATGTCGCGGTCGCGTAACTGTCTGCCGTGCTGTTGTCAAGCAGTTCCGCATCGATGGTGCCGTAGATTGACCAGCCTTTGCCCATCGACGAATATAATTCGCTATTCCAGTCTATCGAATTGCTTGTCGTCGGCGATGCGGCTGTGTATTGTTCAGCGGGGTAGAGCTTTGAAAAACTGACCCGGCCCGAAGTCTCGCTGACAGGAGTATGATTGCGGCGGTATGACATCATATTTCTGAATGTCAGATTGCTGTCTTTGTTCCACGACGCTCTGAGACCGGCAAATAGGCCGCGCTCGCGATGTCGGGCGACCTCGGTCGTGCTGTTGCGGCCGATTGCCCCTCCGGTAAATTTATAGGTCTCGTCGCTGACAGACCCTATATGTCTGTTGTTGTCATAGTCGCCCGAAACCATAAGGTCGTATGCCATCCGGCGGTAAGCGAATTTTGAATATACCGATGCGTCGCCCGAACTGATCATGAACCGTTCGCGCCCGTTGATTTTGGTGTATCCTCCGTAGGCATATTCACGGGTGATGAAGTTCACGACGTGATGAACCCCGAGAAAACGCGGGTCAACCGGAAAATCAAGGTATTCGACGGTCTTGACGTCTGATGGATTCAACCCGGCGATATCTTCACTCTTTGCCTCATTAAAGTTGATAAACAGGCTGACGGCCTGTTGGTCGGCGGTCTTTATCGTTTCTGTGACAGGGTTTATGCTCAGCTGTGGTATCTTCATTCGGGACAACAGCGACAGACCGTCGGATGCTGTCGCCTTCTGACGGGTTGTAGGGGTGTAGACGGTTTTCACGGCGTCTGAGCGTTGGGTGACGGCTGTGACAGTTATGCCGTCGAGTTCTCTGACGGCGGCGGTGTCGGCTTCGGTGGTCTGCCCTTGTGCCATATATGGCAGCAAAAGCACGGTTAAGAGATAGTGTTTCATGGCCGCAAAATTACGGGCCGCTATCTTAAACAATCCTTATCCACCCTTATTTACTCTTAATCTTTGGCTGCCGGATTCCTGTGTCTCAAATTATTGTGGTAGTTTTGCATCATGAAACACTTCAGGCTCATACTGACGCTGACACGAGTTGTCGTCACATTGCTTTTCGCGGCCAACGCGGTCTTTATGATACAGCTTTATGACTCTATCAAAGAGCGGTATGTCGACGACGTCGAGCAGTGTCTGCGTCGGGCCGACCAGATAGAGATTGTCGACCGTATTGTCGACGCCGGTCTTGCCGATTCGTTCGATGTTGTCGGCGTTAAGCTCGGTCTTATGAAATCCGAGGTCGGTGAGGCTGTGACGGCCGACGAGCTGATGTCGGCCGGCTATTCGCAGGGTTACAGGCGTGTCGACCGTCAGCTGATATCCGTGATAACGCGCTATCTTCATAATAACTACGGCGATTATCTTGGCGAACCCGATATCGCGGCGCTTGAGACTGCATTCAGGCGCGACATGAACTTTTCGGGTTTATATCCCGAGAAAGTCTGCATTGTGGCGGCCGGAGACGCAGCCGGAGATACAGACGGTCTCTGGCATATCGCGTATGGAATTGACGGCCGTCGCCTCTATGATGCCTATATTTCGCCGCTGACCGATAATATTCTCAGTGAAATGAGCGGTGTGATGGTGACTTCTGTACTTATCGCGCTGGTGCTTACTTTCGGTTTCTGGTATCTGCTTCATGTCATCAAACGTCTGCGGACAATCGAGGAAATGAAAGATGACTTCACCAACAATATGACGCACGAGCTGAAGACTCCGATTGCCATTGCCTACGCCGCCAATGACTCGCTGCTGCAGTTTCCCGACCCGGCCAACGGCGAGCGCACGAGGAAGTATCTCGAAGCGGCGCTTGAACAGCTGTCGAAACTTGCAGGTCTTGTGGAGAGTATTCTCGCGTTAAGCATGGAACGCCGCAAGCATCTGACGATGGCTAAAGAGCGCATCAACCTTAAGCCTTTTCTCGCCGCAGTAATCGAGCAGCATAAACTGAAGGCGACGAAGCCTTGTGAAATCACACTCGACTGCCCCGATGATGCTGCCGTCGAAGCCGACCCGACGCATTTCTCGAATGTCGTCGGCAACCTCATTGACAACAGCATCAAATATTCGGGAGAGTCGGTCGAGATAGCGGTCAGAGCCGATGGGGGAGAACTGTCAGTGGCTGACAACGGCATCGGTATACCCGGCAACGCTTTGCCCGAAATATTCAAAAAGTTCTATCGTGTGCCGCACGGCAACACAAATGATGTCGGCGGCTATGGCATAGGCCTTTTTTATGTCAGAACCATAGTAGACAAGCATGGCTGGCAGATTGGTGTCGAAAGCCGGCAGGGAAAAGGCACATGTTTTACAATCAGATTCAAAGAACAATGAGCGACAGAGTGTTATTGGTCGAAGACGACTCGACCCTATCGATGATAATATCGGAGACGCTGCAGCGCGACGGCTTCGAGGTGACGGTCGCCTCCAACGGCGAGGAGGGTCTTCGGCAGTTCGCGCGGGGTGGCGCCGATGTCATCGTGGCCGATGTGATGATGCCACGCATGGACGGTTTCGATATGTGTCGGCGCATACGGCAGATTGACAGCCGTGTTCCCCTGCTTTTTCTCACTGCCCGCTCTGAGATTGACGATATTGTCGAGGGTTTTGAAATCGGTGCCAACGATTATCTGAAGAAGCCTTTTAAGATGCTTGAACTTATCGTGCGCATCAAGGCGTTGCTGCGGCGCAATGTCCCGGCGGGAGAAACGCGTTACGATATAGGCCGATATAACTTTGATATTACAGCACAGACTCTTGAATATCCCGGCCGGCCTGTTGTAGAACTGTCGCTCATCGAAGCCCGACTGCTGAAAGAGCTTGTTGACAACGCAGGCCGGACGGTCGATGCTTCGACTATGATGATACTTATCTGGCAACGCGACGACCCCTATAGCCGCAACTCGCTTCACGGATTTGTGCATAAGCTGCGGCATTACCTTCGCCATGACCCGACAATCTCGATCATCAACCAGCGCGCCGTCGGCTACAAGCTCACAATCGGCCGATAGTTCCGTTAAAGATTAGTAGGGTTGTATGGTTCCAAAGGCTTCAGTCTTTGAAACCAGCCTGTTGGCTGCAACGGCTGAAGCCGTTGCTCCATACGGACTCGAGCTCGAGGCCGGCACAATAATAGCTTTTTATTCCAACGATGTCAATGTTCTTTTGACATCGTTTTGGTGAGAGTCGGTTCTGCAATAATCATTTTACGTCAGGGGGGTAAACCATAAATCAGGGTTATCCATTTATCGGTCATTTGCCGGCGCTTTTATCATCGCTCTTCGGTCACTATGGAACCCCATAGCTCCCTCATCGCAATGGTAAAATCACTCGGCAACTGACCGCCCTGACGCAAACAATCATCACAGAACCGACTCTTTTTGCGCGGGGATGTCTGCCGCTAAAGTGGTCGTGGATGGGGAGGTAACTTGCTGGC
>USIN01000037.1 GCA_900554715.1 uncultured Bacteroidales bacterium | reverse complement strand
CACAGGCTCGAGCATCATGCCTCACAAAAAGAATCCCGATGTCTTCGAGATCATGCGCGGCAAATGCAACCGACTTCAGGCCGTGCCAAACGAGCTCGCGCTCCTTACGGCCAATCTGCCCCTCGGCTACAACCGCGATCTGCAGCTGATGAAGGATATACTTTTCCCCGCCACATCCGAGCTTGTCGAATGTCTCGACATGGCCGGGTTCATGCTCCGTCATATTCGTGTAAAGGATAATATCCTCGATGACCCGCGCTATGACTATATCTTCACTGTCGAAGATGTCAACCGTCTTGTGCTCGGCGGGGTGCCTTTCAGGGATGCCTACCGGCAGATCGGCGAGGCTGTGCAGAAAGGCGAATACCGGCCGACCCGTGAAGTGCGTCACACCCATCTCGGCAGCATTGGCTGTCCGGCAAACAATCAGATTGTAAAAAAGATGGATGCGCTGACCGCACCGATTCTCGCCGGCAAGAAACTCTGAAGTCTTTCCACTCCGAGGAGAAATCATACGCACTTTCCCGTTATTCCGCTTTGAAAATTTGTCGGGACGGGAAAGTGTTTTTATCTTTGCAGCCGAATGGTCAGGGAACCGGGTCAGAATCCCGGACAGTACCCGCTGCTGTAAGTTCTCAATCGTTTCCGACGCAGTAAACGCCACTGGAGCCGCCGCTTTCGGGAAGGCGCGCCGGAAGAGAAAAGTCAGAAAACCTGCCGTTCAGCTTTTAACCGTATCAGCCGACGGGTTTATTGGCAATGAGATGAAGATAACACTTAGACATATATTTCTGACAGCCGTCGTGTCGCTTATGGCGGCGCTACAATCGTGTATGCGCTGGGATTACGCCGACGAGGGCAGTGATTTCAACATCACGGCGCCCGGACTGTTTATCATCAACGAAGGCAATTTCCAGTATGGCAACGCCACGCTGAGTTTCTACAATCCCGCCGACCGCACGGTCGAAAACGAGGTGTTTTCGCGCGCCAACGGCATGAAACTCGGCGACGTGGCTCAGTCGATGACGATTCATGGCGGTCTCGGATGGGTCGTCGTCAACAATTCGCACGTCATCTTTGCCATCGACACCGACACGTTCAAGGAACGCGGCCGCATCGAGAATCTGACATCGCCGCGCTACATTCATTTCGTCAGCGACGACAAGGCCTATGTCACCCAGATCTGGGATAACCGCATCTTCATCGTCAATCCCAAGACCTACACTATCACGGGCACCATCACCGTGCCCGACATGGTCCAGAGCAGCGGCTCTACCGAACAGATGGTGCAGCTCGGACGCTATGTCTACTGCAACTGCTGGAGTTATCAGAACCGCATCATCAAAATCGACACCGAGACCGACGAGGTCGTGGCGAGTCTCACCGTCGGCATACAGCCGACGTCGCTCGTCATCGACCGTTATGACCGTCTGTGGACCATCACCAACGGCGGTTATGCCGGCAGTCCCTACGGCTACGAGGAGCCGGCGCTTCACCGCATCGACCTCGAAACTTTCTCTGTCGACGCCACTTATCGTTTCAGACTCGGCGACAGTCCGTCGGAGATATGCATCAACGGCGCCGGCGACCGTCTTTATTGGATCAATGACGCCGTCTGGGAGATGGATGTCACGGCCACATCGCTGCCCGTCAGACCTTTTCTTGTCTCGCGTGACACCAAATATTATGGTCTGACGGTCGACCCGGTCAGCGGCGAGGTCTATGTCGCCGACGCCATCGACTATCAGCAGCAGGGCATGATTTACCGCTACACTCCCGACGGTCAGCTCATCGACGAATTCTATACCGGCATCACCCCCGGCGCATTTTGCTGGAAAGTAGATGGGCATCAATAAACAAAAGAACAGAAGGACATAAGAACATAAGAAAAATTAAGCTATGGATATAGAGGAACTGATACGTAAGGTTATGAATTGTGCTCATGCTGTGCATAGGGTCATGAAACCCGGACTTATGGAAATACTCTATAAACGTGCTTTTGCTTATGAACTGGAATGTAATGGGTTTGCCGTTGAAATAGAGAAAGAGATACCGGCTTTTTATAAGGATAAACTTATCGGCTCTCTGAAGGCTGATATAATAGTTGACGGTCGGCTGATTCTTGAGCTTAAAGCTGCCAATGAACTGACAGATGCTAACCGTTATCAGCTCGTTACTTATCTCGAGCTTACCGGAATCGAGCATGGCCTTCTGATTAATTTCGGATCGCCGATTATGCAGATAGAGCGCAAATTCAGGACATACCGCCCCAAAGTCATAAAGAAATAAACAGAAGAGCATAAGAGATATTTAGCTATGAACAAGGATATAATGACAGATAGGATAACGATTAAAAGACTTTATAAAGCCTTTTGTTCTTCTGCATTATTACCGTTATGTTCCTTAAGATTATATATAATTTCTTTTGTTCTTTTGTTCTTTTGCCCTTATGTTCTTTCTCAGAAACAATTGAGGGAATTAGTGGTGACGGCGAAGAGGCCGATGAAGGATATCGGCGTTCAGAAGACGACTTTCGATTCGCTCGCTCTGAAGGAGAACATAGCCCTGTCGATGGCCGACGTCCTGACATTCGGCTCGTCGGTCTACGTCAAGAGCTACGGCCGTGCGACGCTGTCGACCATCGCCTTCCGCGGCACCTCGCCGAGCCATACCCAGGTGACCTGGAACGGCATGCGCATCAACAATCCCATGCTTGGCATGACCGATTTCTCGACCATACCCGCATATTTCATCGACCGCGCGTCGCTGCTCCACGGCACATCGAGCGTCAACGAGACCGGCGGCGGTCTCGGCGGCCTCGTCAGCCTCGGCACGGTGGCCGATGTCGATTCGGGTCTTAACGCCCAGTATGTCCAGGGCATAGGCTCGTTCTCGACCTTCGACGAATTTGCCCGCCTGACCTACGGCGACGACCGCTGGAGTGTGTCGACGCGCGTCGTCTACTCCTCGTCGCCAAACGACTACAGATATACCAACCACGACAAGAAGGTCAACATCTATGACGACGACCACAACATCATAGGCAGCTATCATCCGCGCGAACGCAACCGCAGCGGTGCCTTCAGGGATTTCCACCTCCTTCAGGAGGTCTATTACAACGCCCTCAACGGCAACCGCTTCGGGCTCAATGCCTGGTATACAGGCTCAAACCGAGAGCTGCCGATGCTCACGACTGACTACGGCGACGAGCGTGATTTCGAGAACCGTCAGCGCGAAAACACCTTCCGCGGCATCCTCTCGTGGGATCGCAGTGGCGAGAAATTGCGTTTCGGCCTGCGCGGAGGATATGTCCATACATGGATGGCCTACGACTACAGCCGCGAAATCACCGAAGGCAACCGCGTCAACATGACGCGCTCGCGAAGCCGCATCAATACCTTCTTCGGGCGCTTCGACGGTACATACAATCCGTCGAAACGCTGGATTTTCACGCTCGGTCTCACCGCACATCAGCATTTCGTGCGCAGCGAGGACAAGCAGATCATACTTCAGGAGGGCGACAAGGGTATCGTCGGCTATGACAAAGGCCGTATCGAACTGTCGGCCTCGGCTTCGGCCAAATGGCAGGCGACCGACCGCATAGGCCTGTCGGCGGTAATCCGCGAAGATATGTTCGGCGATTCGTGGGCGCCCGTGATTCCGGCCTTCTTTGCCGATGCCCTGCTGTCGCGCGCAGGCAATATCATGCTGCGCGCCTCCGTGTCGAAAAATCATAAATTCCCGTCGCTCAACGATATGTATTTTCTCCCCGGCGGCAATCCCGACCTGCGCAGCGAAGACGGCTGGACCTATGACGCGGGCATCAGCTTTGACACAGGTTCGACGAAGCCCCTGCCGTTCAGCGTCGGCGGCGGTCTGACATGGTTTGACTCGCATATCTCCGACTGGATAATCTGGCTGCCGACGACAAAGGGCTTTTTCTCTCCGCGAAATGTCAAGGATGTCCATTCCTACGGCCTCGAAGGGCGTCTCAACGTCGCTTTCGAGCCTGCCCGGGACTGGCTCGTCGACCTCAACGGCTCATATTCGTGGACGCCGTCGGTCAACCGCGGCGAGAAGATGTCACCCGCCGACCAGTCGGTCGGCCGACAGCTGCCTTACGTGCCGCGGCATTCGGCGTCGCTCACCGGGCGCCTGAGCTGGCGCTCGTGGAGCTTCCTTTATAAATGGGCTTATTATTCAGAGCGCTACACGATGAGCAGCAACGACTATACGCTCACCGGCCACCTGCCGGAATATTTCATGAGCAACATATCGCTCGAGAAAAACCTCTCGTTCAGGCCCGTCGACCTGCAGCTGAAACTCGCCGTCAACAACCTCTTCAACGAAGATTATCTGTCGGTGCTCTCGCGGCCGATGCCGGGCATCAATTTTGAATTTTTCATAGGTATCACACCCAAATTCAACCGTAAAAAATGAAGCGTTCCATAAAACTTTTCCTGTTCACACTGCTGACGCTGACCGCGTTAAGCGCATGTAAGAATCGCACGACGGAGGCCCTTGTCTTCGACCGCGATGTGTATACCCCCGGGTATGCCTCGGGCTTTACCGTCAGGGGAAACGACGCGGGCAGTCTGCTCGTCACCGTCACCAATCCCTGGCAGGGTGCCGACAGCGTCACGACGCAGCTGCTCGTCCTGCGCGGCGGCGACCGTGTGCCCGAGGGCTTCGACGGTCAGGTGCTCGACGGCGAGGCCCGGCGCATCGTCGCCATGTCGTCGACCCACATCGCCATGCTCGACGCTGTCGGTCAGGCGGCGAGAGTCGTCGGCGTCTCGGGCAAGGAGTATATATCCAATCCGACCGTCACGGCCCGTCGCGACAGCGTCTGCGACGTCGGCTACGAAGGCAACATCGACTACGAGACCCTCGTGGCGCTCAGGCCCGACATCGTGCTGCTTTACGGCATCAACAACGCCAGTTCGATGGAAGGCAAACTGCGCGAGGCCGGCATTCCGTTTGTCTATGTCGGCGACTATCTCGAGCAGTCGCCGCTCGGCAAGGCCGAATGGCTCGTCATGCTCTCTGAGCTCGTCGGCCACGGCGACCGCGGACGCGAAAGTTTCGCCGAAATCGCCCGTAAATATAACGCGTTGAAAAATTCTGTCGCGGCCGACAGCCTTGACCGTCCCAAGGTTATGATCAACGCCCCCTATGGCGGCACATGGTTTCTGCCGCCGGTCAACAGCTATGCCGTCACGCTCATCAATGACGCCGGCGGCAGTTTCATCTATGACGGTGATAAGGGCAATTCGTCCGAACCGATTGATATCGAAGAGGCATATATGCTTGTGTCACAGGCCGACGTGTGGCTCAATGCCGGTTCTGGCGGCACCGCAGCCGATCTCGCCAAAGCTTATCCGAAGTTTGCCTCGCTGCCAGTCGTGAAAGAGGGCAGGGTGTATAACAACATCCTGCGCACCAACGCCGCCGGCGGCAACGACTACTTCGAGTCGGGCGTCGTGCGCCCCGACCTCGTCCTGCGCGACCTGATAAAGATATTCCACCCCGACCTCGTCGCCGACGACTTCGTCTATTACAAACGGCTTGAATGAAAAATCGGACGGCCATATTATTCATTGTCATAGGCTTGGCGACGGCGGCGCTTTTTGTCGTCGACCTTGCCGTCGGCTCGGTCAATATACCGCTCGGGCGCGTTTTCGCCGTTCTGGCGGGCGCCGACAGCGACCCGATGACCTCGGCAATAGTCATCAATTTTCGTCTCGTCAAGGCCGTGATGGCTCTTACGGTCGGCGCGGCGCTGTCGGTCAGCGGCCTCCAGATGCAGACTCTCTTTCGTAATCCTTTGGCCGGCCCATACGTGCTGGGCATTAGCTCGGGCGCGTCGCTCGGCGTGGCGCTGTTCATGCTCGGTGCCCCTTTTTTAGGCCTGCCGGCGCTTGTCTCGTCGCTTGGCATAGCCGGTGCTGCCTGGGTCGGCGCTGCCGCCGTACTCATCGTCGTGGCGGTCGTCGGCCACCGCATCAAAGACATAATGGTGATACTCATTCTCGGCATGATGTTCTCGTCGGGTGTCGGCGCCATCGTGCAGATTCTCCAGTATCTCAGCCGCGAGGAAGCCCTCAAGAACTTTGTCATCTGGACGATGGGTTCGCTCGGCGACGTCACTGTCTCGCAGCTGTGGATTATCATTCCCGCCGTCGCCGTCGGTTTTATCCTTGCCGTCGTCACCATCAAGGCGCTCAATCTCCTGCTTTTCGGACAGGAATATGCCGTCACGATGGGTCTTGATATCCGTCGCTCGCGACTGCTGATTTTCGCTTCGACGACACTGTTAGCCGGCACGGTCACGGCTTTCTGCGGCCCGATCGGCTTCATCGGCCTTGCCATGCCTCATGTGACGAGGCTGCTGTTTGCCCGCGGCGACCACCGGGTGATGGTTCCGGCGACGGCCCTGACGGGCGCTGCCGTGATGCTCGTCTGCGACATTGTCTCCAAACTCTTCCTCTTGCCTGTCAACGCCATAACGGCGCTCCTCGGCATACCGGTCGTTGTCTGGATTGTCTTACGCAATAACACCATGACCCGATGATAGAACTACGCGATCTCACCATAAGTTTCGGCGACAACACGCTGATCGACAAGGCGACGGCCACAATCGACGGCGGTAGCCTGACTGCACTGCTCGGACGCAACGGCAGCGGCAAATCGACCCTCCTGCGGGCCATCGCCGGCCTCAACCGACGTTATGATGGCACGATTACTGTCGGCGGTCTCGATGTGGCTGCGACGCCGTCACCGAGGCTTGCCCGCGCGCTCGCCTTCGTGTCGACCGAGCGCACACGCATCGCCAACCTCAGCTGCCGCGACGTCGTCGCCCTCGGCCGCGCGCCCTATACCGACTGGATCGGCCGACTGTCTAAGGCCGACCGCGACATCGTCGACGACTCGCTCGAAGCCGTAGGCATGTCCGCGTATGCCGACCGCACACTTGACCGCATGAGCGACGGCGAGTGTCAGCGCGTGATGATAGCGCGTGCACTGGCACAGACGACGCCCGTCATTCTGCTCGACGAGCCGACGTCGTTCCTCGACCTCCCCAACCGCTATGAACTCTGCAGCCTGCTCGGCCGCCTCGCCCGCGAGCACGGCAAGACGATACTCTATTCGACCCACGAGCTTGATATAGCCCTGAAGCTCAGTGATGCGATAGCATTGATAGACACGCCGCGACTCGTCTGTCTGCCGGTCGACGAAATGGTCGCCGCGGGGCATATCAACCGTCTGTTTCACCTCGATTTATTAGACCGAAAGCCTTGATATGAAAACCTTTCCCGATTATACTGTCGAAGAGCTGACAGCCGAGATTCCGGTCGCCGATTATATCGCCGGCTACCGCGACGCCGATAAATTCATACGTTTCTGCCGCGAGTGTCCGGGCTATGGCGCGAGCTGGGGCTGTCCGCCCTTCGAGTTCGACGCCGATGCCGAGCTGCGGCGCTATGAGAGCGCGGTTATATATGCTACAAAAATTGTGCCTGCCCGACCGCTGCTCTTGTCTGAAGTGCAGGATTTCATACGGCCCGAACGTCTGAAGATAGAACGCCGGCTGCTCGAACTCGAGCGCGAGACCGGCGGCCGCGCCTTCGCCTATGTCGGGCGTTGTCTCTATTGCGGCGACAAACCCTGTGCCCGGCTCAAAAAGCTTCCGTGCCGTCATCCCGACAAAGTGCGGCCGTCGCTCGAAGCCTTCGGTTTCGACATCTCCCTGACCCTCGGCCGCCTCTTCGGCCTCGAGCTCAAATGGGGGCACAACGGCTGCGCCCCCGACTATCTGGTCCTTGTCAGCGCCCTGTTTAAGTAAAAAATAGCGCTCTTTAAGTAAAATTTTGAACAGAAAAGCTTGTTTTATTGGCTTTGCTGTTCAAAAAATGACTATATTTGCGCTATGAACAATCCATTAGAGCAAATAGGTAATATACCTGTGACGGCTTCTGCGCTGGAGTCTTTCTTCCCTCGGCTCAAAAGAAGCGACCAGAAAATAAGACTGCTTGAGCGCGAGCGGCAGCTTATACGCCTGAAGAAGGGGCTTTATGTCTGTAGTCCTGAGGTAACGGGTAAAATGCTGTCGACCGAATTGATTGCCAACCATCTTTACGCGCCGTCATACGTTTCTATGTCGACGGCATTGCGTTATTACGGCTTAATACCGGAGGCTGTATACGTCACGCAGTCAATGACACTAAAGCACGCGAGGAGCTTTGATACGTCGTTGGGCCGTTTCGAGTACACAGGCATATCAAAACAAGCCTTTTCAGTCGGGCTCACGTATGTGCAAAATGACGGTTATGCTTTTGTAATCTCGACGCCCGAAAAGGCTTTGTGTGATTTGATAGCCGCTTCCCCGCAGGTCAATCTCCGGTATCTTAAAGATGTCAGAACATATCTTGAAGACGACATAAGACTGGACATCGAGGCCTTCATGCAGATGGATGCGCGGATATTTGAGGAGTACATAAAGGTAGGTAAGAAATCAGAATCCATACGTACAGTATTGAAATATCTGAAACGATGAAAAACGACATTTATGACAGCATGCTCGCCGCATACGACATGACGACGGAACAGCAGAGAAGAAATGCCATTTTTGAGGTAAACCAGCAGGTGATACTCGCCGGCCTCTACAACGGCGGTTTCTTTAATGTGGCGGCTTTCTATGGCGGTACATGTCTGCGCATATTCCATGGTTTGCAGCGCTTTAGCGAAGATATGGATTTTTCGCTGCTCGTGCCTGACGACAATTTCGACTTTACAAAATATTTTCAGCCTATTATCGATGAGTTCGCTGTCGTAGGCAGAGATGTTGAGATTAAAAAGAAAGACAAGGGAAACTTCGGCAGGGTTGAGTCTGCCTTTCTCAAAGACAATACCGATGTCTATGACATCACTTTCCGCACTGACAGGTCTATTAAAATAAAAATCGAGGTTGACACGCAGCCGCCTCTTAATTTCAGGACAGAACAGAAGCTTCTTCTTCGGCCTCATTCATTCATGACACGCTGCTTCACGCTTCCAGATTTATTTGCCGGGAAGATGCACGCTTTGGTCTATCGCACCTGGAAAAACAGGGCCAAGGGACGAGACTGGTATGATTTTGAATGGTATGTCAGACACAACATTCCTCTCGGGTTTTCTCATCTTGCCGAGCGAGTACTTCAATTTAATAATGAAGTGGTTGACCGCGACGGATTCATGGCGTTGTTACAGAACCGGCTGGCATCGGCGAACATAAATCAGGTCAAAGACGATGTCATGCCCTTTGTCAAAAATCCCGAAGATCTCAGAATCTGGTCTAATGACTATTTTTTACAATTATCTAAGATGATGATATTGGAATGAAAGGATTCTTTTTGTCTTTTATGTCAGCAATGCGGCCACTTCCTTGAAGGCGTAGGTGCCGAGGGTGCCGTCATGGCGGCGGAGGGTGATCGGGCCGGCGAGGTCGATGTCGGCGATTTCGGCCTCAAACACTTCGCCCGTGGCGGCGTCTCGGTAGGGGTGAAAGCCGTCGCGGCGCCATAGCTGTGACATATAGCGGGTTTTGAGCGCCTCGGGGTCGGGCGCGATCTCGTAGCGGTCGAAATCGCCGACGATGCGCGCGGCAATCTCGGCCATCGTGGTGTCGAGGTCGTGTTCGTGTCCGGTGAGTATGACGACCGACACGGGATTAGGCGCGTCGCTGACAAAGCGGCGCTGGTTGATGTTGACGCCCGCGCCGACGACAGAGTGCGTTATGCCTTTGCCCGAAAGGGTGTTTTCGATGAGTATGCCGCAGATCTTGCGGTCGCCGGCATAGATGTCATTGGGCCATTTGACCGTCACCTCGGCGGCATCGCCGACAAGAGCGGCGATGGCGTCGCGCAGCGACAGGGCAACAGACATCGACAGCTCGAACTGACGCCGCGCCTCGATAGCCTCGGGGCGCAGCAGAACGGAGAAAGTGAGGTTTTTGCCCGGCTCAGACTCCCATGTGTTGCCGCGCTGGCCGCGTCCTGCCGTCTGCGCCGTGGCGACGATGACGCTGCCGTGGCCGAGTTCGGCAGCACGGGCGGCGAGCAGGCTATTGGTCGACGCGGCGCTGTCGACCTTTATTATCTCGGGCTTCATGAGATGATGAGGTCGCGGCTGTTGTCGTCGTTGACGCGTATGTCGACCCTGACGGCCTCGTCGGGCAGCAGCGAGCCCAGACGCTCGGGCCATTCGATAAGGCAGAGGGCGCCCGAGTCGAAGTAGTCGTCGACACCGATATCGTAGGCCTCGGCCTCGCTGTCGAGGCGGTAGAGGTCAAAGTGGTAGATGAGCGAGCCGTCGGCGGCGGTATATTCGTTGACGATGGCGAACGACGGCGAGTTGGCCTCGCCTTCGTCGACGCCGAGATGGCGCGCGAGGGCGCTGATGAAGGTCGTCTTGCCGGCGCCCATCTCGCCGTAGAAAGTGAAGATGCGGCGGTCGCCGATCTGCGAGGCGAAGTCGGCCGCCGCGCGGCCGAGGTCAGCGACGTCTGAGATGTGTATCACGTTCATTGTCATTTAGCTGTCAGGGTTATCAGCGGCACAAGCATCTCTTCGAGCGAGATGCCTCCGTGCTGGAAGGTGCCGGTATAATATTGCACGTAGTAGTTGTAGTTGTTGGGGTAGGCAAAGAAGCTGCGGTTTGTGGCGAAGATGTATGCCGTCGACACGTTGGGCGCGGGCAGCCCGAATTTGACCGGCTGCTTGATTTCATAGACCTGTTTGGGGTTGTAGTTGAGGTTCTTGCCTAATTTATAGCGCAGGTTGGTGTTGGTGTTGCGGTCGCCGACAATCTTGATGGGGTTGTCGACGCGTATGGTGCCGTGGTCAGTCGTGAGCACAATCTTGTAGCCCTTGGCGGCGATGGTCTTGAACAGTTCGAGCGCCGACGAATGGCGGAACCACGACTCGGTCAGCGAGCGGTAGGCGGCGTTGGTCGACGCGAGCTCGCGTATCATCTTCGACTCCGTGCGCGCGTGCGACAGCATGTCGACGAAGTTGAGCACGATGACGTTGAGGTCATTGCCCTCGAGGCGGCTGAACTCGCTGATGAGCTTTTCGCCTGCGGCGCTGTCGTTGATTTTATTGTATGAGAAACGGCAGTGGCGGCGGTAGCGGTCGAAGAGGGTGGCGATCAGCGGTGACTCGTTGAGATTCTTGCCTTCCTCCGAGTCCTCGTCGACCCACAGGTCGGGAAACATCTTCTCTATGCCTACAGGCATGAGACCCGAGAAAATGGCGTTGCGGGCATATTGCGTCGCCGTCGGCAGAATCGAGGTGTAGAGCTCTTCCTCGATGGTGAACATATCGCTCAGCAGAGGCATCACCGTGCGCCACTGGTCGAGACGGAAGTTGTCGATGAGTATGAAGAAGACCTTCTCGCCTTTGTCGAGCAGCGGGAACACCTTGCGCGGCAGCACCTCGGGACTCATCAGCGGATGGTTGTCGGTCGTCACCCATGTCTCGTAGTTGCGTCTGACCCATTTGTTGAACTCAGAGTTGGCCTCGATTTTCTGCATGTCGAGCATCTCGTCCATGTTGGTGTCGGTCGACGCCAGCTCAAGCTCGCGGTAGACGAGCTTGCCGTAGAGGTCATACCAGTCCTCGATAGTTGACGCGCTGTTGATGAGGTGCGAGATGTTGGCGAAGTCCTCGCGGTAGTCGCGTGTGGCCTGGTCGGCCACGAGGCGGTCGCTGTGGAGTATCTTTTTTATCGCGATGAGTATCTGGTTGGGGTTGACCGGCTTGATGAGGTAGTCGGCTATTTTGTTGCCGACGGCCTGGTCCATGATGTTCTCTTCCTCGCTCTTGGTGATCATTATCACCGGCACATGCGGCAGGCTCTGCTTGATGCGCGTCAGGGTCTCGAGACCCGTGAGGCCTGGCATGTTCTCGTCGAGAATGATGAGGTCGAAGGGCTGTGCCGAAGCCATCTCGAGCGCGTCACTGCCGTTGTTGGCCGTGGTGACGTTATAACCCTTGTTTTTCAGGAACATCAGGTGGGGTTTGAGCAGATCGATCTCATCGTCGGCCCAGAGAATATTATGTTGAGCGTTTGCTGCCATATAATCACGTTTTTATATCCAACAAAGGTAATAAAAATGCACAATGCACAATTCACAATGCACAATTATTAACATAACGCACAATCATGAACATAAGAACATAAGGTCAGAAGTCCCTATGCCGTCAGGACGGCAACTCAACATTATACTACATCAATCTCC
>USIN01000036.1 GCA_900554715.1 uncultured Bacteroidales bacterium | reverse complement strand
GACACGCCCGAACTCGACAAAGTCGTTGACATAGCTGCTGCCCATATACAGCGACAGGGTGTTGTAGACGTCCTCGACGGTCACGCCGGCCATTTTGACACGGTCGCGGTCGATGGTGACGCGATATTGCGGCACAAGGCCTTCGTAGACAGATGTTATCGATGCCAGACGCGGGTCTTTGCGCGCGGCGTCCTGCATCGCGTTGACGATCTTGCCCATCTCGGCCGCACCGAGGTTGTTGATGTCGAGTATCTGCATCTGGGCGCCCGATGTCATGCCGAGACCCGAGATGGCCGGCGGATTGATAGAGAAGACGACTGCCTGCTGAATGGCCGATGTCTTCTCGTCGAGGCGCTCTATGACGGCGTTGACGGAGTGTGATTTGCCTCGGCGCTCGTTCCACGGCTTGAGCACGACGAAGAAAGAGCCCATGTTCGAGGCCGCTCCTCCGGCGATGAAACTCTGGCCCGAGACCGAGATGACATTTTTGACTTCGGGCAGCGAGGCAATCTCGTTGCCGACGGCACGCATCACCGAGTCGGTGCGCTCGAGGCTGGCGCCGACGGGCAGCTGGACCGATGTCATGAAATAGCCCATGTCTTCTTCGGGCACGTAGCTTGTCGGCCATTTGACGAATCCCCAGAAGGCGACGGCTATGATGATGGCGAAGGCGGCGAGGGCGGCGAACGGACGGCGCAGCATACGGCCCACCCAACTGTCATAGATGTGGAGCGAGCGGTCGAATATCTTGTTGAAACCGCGGTAGATAAACGACTTCGGTGCCTGAGTCGGACGCAGGAAGAGCGAACACATCGCCGGCGTGAAGCCCGAGAAGGCTGTCGAGACGGCGATCGTGAGCGCAAACTGTTTGTAGAGCTGACCGGTGATGCCCGAGATGAAAGCTGTCGGGATGAAGACCGAGAGCAGCACAAGCACCTCGCCGACGACAGGTCCCTGAAGTTCTTCCATGGCCTTGACGGCGGCCTGACGCGGTGTGACACCGCCTTTGTCGAGGATACGCGAGCAGTCTTCGACTACGACGATGGCGTCGTCGACGACAATGGCTATCGCCAGTACGAGGCCGAAGAGCGTCAGGGTGTTGATGGTGAAGCCGAGGAGCTTCATCACGGCAAAGGTGGCGACAAGCGACACCGGTATGGTGATCATCGGTATGATGACCGCGCGCCAGTTCTGGAGGAAGAGCAGGATGACGGCCATGACGATGAGCGTTGTCATGACGAAGGTCCACAGCACTTCGTCAATCGAGGCATTGACAAAATCGGTCGTGTTCATGACGACCTCCGTGCGCACGCCGTCGGGGAAATACTCTTCAAGCTGGGCGAGGCGCGCCTGCACGTTCTTGGCGACTTCGAGGGCGTTGGCGCCGGGAAGCTGCTGGATGGCGATGAGGGCGGCGTCGTCGCCGTTGACGCGGGATATCTGTCCGTATGACTCGCTGCCGAGCTCAATCTCGGCCACATCGCTGAGCCGGAGTATCGAGCCGTCGGGGTCGGTGCGCAGGATGATGTCGCCGAACTGGTCGGCTGTCTTCAGGCGTCCCTGGCTCGTGAGGGTATACTGGAAGTCTGACGCGGTCTTTGACGGTGGCGCTCCGGCCGAACCGGCCGAGACGGCCATGTTCTGGCTCTCGATGAGACCGACGATGTCGGCGGGTGTGAGACCGCGCACCTGCATCTTGTCGGGGTCGAGCCAGATGCGCATCGAATACTCGCCGGCACCGAAGGCGCCGACACCGCCGACGCCGTCGACGCGCGCGAGCTCGTCGATGATGTTGAGCTTGGCGTAGTTGGTCAGATAGAGGGCGTCGTAGCGCGCGGGGTCGTCGCTGCGCAGGGCGATGAAAAGCACGATGTTCGACGACTCGGAGACAACCCTCAGGCTCTGCTGCTTGACGGGGCCGGGGAGCGAGGCTTCGGCCATGGCGATGCGGTTCTGAACCTTCACGGTGGCCATGTCGAGGTCTGTGCCGTTCTCGAAGGTGATGGTGAGGCTGTAGGAACCGTCCGACCCTGACGTCGAGCTCATATACATCATGTTTTCGATGCCGTTGACCTGCTCTTCGATGGGTACGCCGACGGTCTCGGCGACAGTCTGTGCGTCGGCGCCGGGGTAGGTGGCGTTGACCATGACGGTCGGCGGCGTTATGTCGGGATACTGTGCCACGGGCAGAGTCTTTACCGTCACGAGGCCCACAAGCAGCATGATGATTGCCAGAACGGTGGCAAAAATCGGTCGGTCGATGAAAAACTTAGAGAACATGGCAGGGTGCTATTTGACGGTTCGCGGATTGATGGTCATGCCGTCGCGTACTTTGAGCAGGGCCGAAGTGACATAGCGGTCGCCCCGCTTCAGGCCCGATGTGATGATGCGCATCGTGTCGGCGACTGTCTCGCCGGTTTTGACGGGTGTGTAGACGACGCGGTCCGAGTCGTTGACGACATACAGATATTTGCCGAGCTGGTCGGTGGCGATTGACGCGTCGCGGACGAGTATGGCGCTGTCGAGGTGCTCGACGGGCATCGCGACGCTGCTGTACATGCCGGCGCGGAGTTCGCCGCGCGAGTTGTCGATTTCGGCCTGCATGCGCATCGCGCCGGTGCTCTTGTCGATGACAGGCGACATATAATAAATGTCGGCGGTATAGTCGTATTGAGTCGGGTTGTCGAAGATGACGGGGATGCGGTGGAGCATGGCTCCTATACCCGACGAGTCAGCCTTGGCTTTAAGCTTTGCAAACTCGGTGTTGTCAATCGAGAAATTGACAAGCACGACGGCGTCGTCGTAAATCGTACATAGCTTTATGGGTGCGCCCTCGCCGGCGAGATATGCGCCGGCGCTGTATTCGCTCATCGAGACGTGGCCGTCGAACGGGGCGCGCACCGTGCAGTATGACAGTGTCGTCTCGGCTGTCTTGAGCTGTGCCCTTGCCGACGCGATTGAAGCTTCGGCGGCTTCTTTGGCGCTTTTTGCCTGAAGGACTTCCATGCGCGAGACAGCGTCGCTCTCAAGGGCTTTCTCGACGGCGGCATAATGGTCGGCCGCGTAGCGGTATGAAGCCTCGGCGTCATCGAGGGCGGCGCGCGCACGGCTGACGGCCTCGGCATATTGTGTCGGGTCGAAGGTGAAGAGCACCGTGCCTTCCTTTACAAAATCACCTTCTTTATACTGGCGCGAAGTGAGTGTGCTGTTGACGCGGGCGACAAGGTCGACGCTTCTGTTGGCTGTGAGGTAGGCCGGGAACGAGCGGTGGACTGTGACAGAGTCGACGGTGACGGCGGCGACGTCGATGACGGGCGCTTCTTCGGAGACGCCGCTCTTTTTATGGCTGCACGAGGCTGTGACGAGGGCGATACAGCCGATAGCGATTAACGGGAGTCTGATTTGTGTGTTCATAAGTCTGCTTGGTCTGAATCCCATCCGCCGCCGAGCGATTTGTAGATGCTTACGAGGCTGTTGAGGGCGTCGCCTTTGGCTGTGATGAGAGCGTTGATATTTTCGAGAAAAGAAATCTGTGCGTCGGCCACGTTGATAAACGGGCTCAGGCCGCTTTTATAGTTGTCGACAGCGCGACGGTCGTAGTTTTCCGACGATTTGACGACTTTGTCAAGCGCGTCGATATATTTCACGGTGTTGATATAGCTGTTTATGGCATTGTCGACTTCATTGACAGCCGTGAGGACTGTGAGGTTGTAGCTGTCGACGGCGTTTTTGAGTTCTTCGCGCTGAGAGACGATGTTATAGCGGCGTGCGAGACCGTCGAAAACGGTCCACGACAGGGTCGGCGCCACCGTGTAGCCGAAACTGTGGCGCGAGAAGAGGTCACGGGCGTCGTGGGCGGCGGTGCCGGCCGAGGCCGAGACGCTGAGCGTCGGCAGCCACTCTTTCTTGGCTATGCCGAGTTTTGCAGCGCAGACTTCGACCTGCTTTTGGGCCTGTGCGACATCGGGACGCCGGCTTAGAAGAGCCGACGGCACATCGGCGCAGATAATCTGGCGGTAGGATGGCAGGCGGTTTGTGGTCGCGAGGGCCGGAGCTATGCTGTCGCCCGGGACGCCGAGAAGCAGCGCTATGGCGTTAATGTCGGCATGGACCGATGTCTCGAGCGGAGGTATGGAGGCGATGGTCGAGTAATAGACCTGCTCGGCCTGGTCGACGTCCATCATCGAGGCCAGACCGGTCTCGAAGCGTGTGCGGGCGATGTTGAGCACCTTCAGCTGTGCGGCTGCATGTTCGCGGGCTACAGAGAGGCAGGCCTGATGGACGCGCAGCCCTATATAGGCACTTGCCGTCTCGGCGCAGACCGAAAGCTCGACGGCGGCGCGTTCGGCCCGCGACAGCGCGAGTTCGCCGCGGGCGGCCTTGACCTGCGCGGTGATTTTGCCGAAGAGATCTATCTCCCAGTTGGCCGACAGCGAGGCTCCGAAATATGACACTGTGGTGCTCGTCGACGTGCGCCCGTCCATAAGTCCGTAGCTTTTGTCGCGTGTATATGAGGCCGAGGCGTTGATTTGGGGGTAGTAGGCGGCGCGGGCGCTGCCGAGCGCGGCGCGCGCCATGGCGATGCGTCCGGCGGCCATCGCGGCGTCGTAGTTGTTTTCGACGGCGACAGTGACGAGACTGTCGAGGAGTGTGTCGCCGAACGACTGCCACCACTGTTGCGGACAGACGGCGTCGGTGACGCCGGGGTCGCCCTGCGACGACCATGCCTCGGGCATCGTGAAACCGAGGGGCGGCTCATTGTTTTCTTTCGCCGGACAGATGAACGAAATCGCGGTGAAGAAGATGATTAGAGCTGATAGATATTTTATCATCGTAAATCGGTTGAAACGTAATCTGACGGATCTGTATGTCAGACCCGTCAGAAAAATAACCTTTCAGAACCGATTTTGGTTTTTATAAGATGAGAAAACAGAGAGAAATTGCGAAAAAATGCCGAAAAGCCATAAATAACCTAACTTCTTGTATATCAATCATACCACTGTTTCAATTTGGCAATTTGGCGCGATTTTGTTTGGTAATTTGGCGCGATTCCAACCGCTCTTGTCAGAGCAGTTCGATGCCTGCGCGGTGGCATTCCTCAATCTGCTCCTGTGGCCATAGCGAGGCCTGGACTTCGCCGATGTGGGCTTTCTGCAGCAGGTACATGCAGAGGCGGCTTTGTCCGATGCCGCCGCCGACCGACAGCGGCAGCTGTCCGGCGAGAAGGTCGCGGTGGAATGGCAGCCATTTGCGGTCAGAGCATCCGGCGATGTCGAGCTGACGCGTCAGTGAGTCGGGACTCACACGTATGCCCATCGACGAAAGCTCGAATGATGTGTCGAGAATATTGTCGTAGAAGAGCATGTCGCCGTTGAGGCCGCGGTAGCCGTCGGCATTTTCGGTGACCCAGTCGTCGTAGTCGGGAGCGCGTCCGTCATGGGGCTCGCCGTTGGAGAGTGCGGCGCCTATGCCGATGACAAAGACGGCGCCGTAGCGGCGGACGGCTTCAAGCTCGCGCTGTTTCGGTGTCAGCGCCGGATAGGCGTCGAGCAGTTCCTGGGCATGGATAAATGTGATTTCTTCGGGCAGACGCGGGGTGATGTGCGGAAAATATTTATATACCATCATCTCTGTCTCCTTGACGGCCTGATAGATTTTTCTGACGATGTCTTTGAGGAAGTTGAGATTGCGGTCGGCGTCTGTGATGGTGCGCTCCCAGTCCCATTGGTCAACATACAGAGAGTGGAGGTTGTCGAGGTCTTCGTCTGTGCGGATGGCGTTCATGTCGGTGTATAGTCCGAAGCCGGGAGCGATGTCATAAAGGCCGAGTTTCATGCGCTTCCATTTGGCGAGCGAGTGGACGACTTCGGCGCGCTGCCCTTTGAGCGCCCTGATGTTGAACGAGACAGGCTTCTCGACGCCGTTGAGGTCGTCGTTGATGCCTGTGCCCGACAGGACAAACAGCGGTGCGGTGACGCGACGCAGACACAAGGCGTCGGAGAGACGTTTCTGAAAATCATCCTTTATGAGTTTGATGGCCACCTCGGTTGTTTCCGGCAATAGCTTTCTTTTATAGCGTTTTGGTATGATTAATAGCATAATGGCTAACTTTATGATTAATAATATGTGGCAAATATAAGCAAAATGTTTTAATTTCAAATAAAAATATATAAAAATGTCATGACGGTTATGTGTAAACTTAATCTATTCTATTGTTGTTTAGTATGTTGAAACTTAAACGAAATGATTATGAAAGCAATACGAATGATGCTGTTTGCAGCTGTCGGCGCCGTGGCTCTGACAGGTTGCGTGAGCAAAAAGACCTATACGCGTCTTGACGACAAATATAATGCGATGTCGAAAGACTATGCGCAGTCGCAGTATGATCTTGCGGCCAGCCGGTCTGACGCGAAGAATCTCCAGGCGCTTCTCGACCAGAGCAGGGCTCAGAATGAAGATCTGAAAAAGAACGTGACGGCGCTCCAGTCGGCTCTCGAGCAGAGTATAAACCAGGGTGGCACCAATATTTCGAAGCTTGTCGACGAAATCAATGTCTCGAACAAGTATATACGACAGCTTGTCGAGGCCAAGTCGAAGTCAGACTCGCTCAATATGGTGCTGACGACAAATCTGACCCGTTCGCTTTCGCCCGAGGATATGAAAGATGTGAATATCAAAGTACTCAAGGGTGTCGTCTATATCTCGCTTGCCGACAATATGCTTTTCAAGTCGGGCAGCTACCAGATCAGCGACCAGGCCATGAACATTCTTGATAAAATAGCTAAGATAATCAAGGATTATAAGAACTATGACGTGCTCGTCGAGGGCAATACCGATAATGTGCCTATCTCGCGCACAAATATCCGCAACAACTGGGATCTCAGTACGTTGCGTGCCTCGTCTGTCGTTCAGGTGCTTCAGGACCGTTTCGGTGTCGACCCCTCGCGCATGACAGCAGGCGGTCGCGGCGAGTATAATCCCATCGCAAGCAACGACACGGCGGATGGCCGTCAGCAGAACCGTCGCACGGAAATCATCATCACTCCGAAACTCGACCAGTTCCTCGACCTTATCGACAAGGCTCCCGATACGGATAAATAGCGATAACTGACATAAAACAGAATGTTCAACGCCGAGGTGTTCTGCCCCGGCGTTGATGTTGGTTTAGATTTATCGGATGTTGTAGATTATTGTGGTTGAGGGTTACTTTTTGGCGTTGTCGTCTCCCGAGAGCTTGAACGAGACGGGTATGGTGTAGGTCGATTCGACCGCTTTGCCGCCGACAGTGGCTGGATTCCACCGGGGCATGCCGCTGATGACTCTGACGGCTTCTTTGTCAAGCGCCGGGTCAACGCCCTTGACGACGGCGAAGTCGGTCAGCGATCCGTCGGCCCTGACAGTAAATCTGACGGTCACGCGGCCCTGGATGTCATTTTTGGCCGCTTCTTCGGGGTATTTGACGTTTTGGGCAAGATAATGGTACATCGCAGATTCGCCGCCGGGATAAGTCGCTATTTGCTCGGGCTGATTATTTTTAGTAATTTCGCTGTCGCCGGAGGCGTTGACCGCCGTCATGGCCCCGGCCGGGGAGGCGGCGAAGATCTGGCCGGCCGAAGCGGCTCCGATGCTGTTGACGACTGAGGCTACTGCCGGAAGCTGACCGATGGTCGCCGCCAGCGCGAGAGCCGGGATGAGGGCCAGTGCGCGATAGCGTCGCACGCCCTGACTTTTTTGACTGTACATCATAGTGATACGTTTTTTAAGTTTACTGTGATTGAAGCTGTTGGCAAGCGCCTGGAAACGAGTGCCGGCAGCTTTTTTTATTAATAGCATCTGATATTGGCGCGCGTTGAATCCGTGGACGAGGACGTATTCGTCGGCGGCATATTCGTGTACATCCTTGAGCTCGTCGAACATGAGCCATGCGGCGGGGTTATACCACTCGATGACGCAGACGATGCGGGCGAAGACGAGGTCGAGCCAGTGGCGTCTGCGGATGTGGCCGAGTTCATGGGCGATGATCATGTCGCCGGCTTCGGCGATGTCGCTGCGCGATGCGACTATGTAGCGTCCCCAGCTGAAAGGAGCGGTTTTGCCGTCGTCGACGGTGACGAGAGTATAACCGGCGCGGGGCGCCTTGTCGCCGCGGCTGATTATTATGAATATGTTGACCGCTGAGACCAGCGTGAGAATGGCCGTTACTGCCATGCCGGCTATATAGGCGAGTATGAGAGCGGTGAAGAGATCTGACGAAGCGGTGCCGATATGCGTCACCTCGGGCTCACCGAAATCGACTGCCGCGATTGTGTCGGCGGCTTCGGCAGCGATGCCGTCACCGTGTGCGAGCAATGCCGGAGCAATGAACGACGCGGCATAGAGGCCGAAGATTATCACGCGGTTCACCGCCGTCTGCTTCTCGCCTGCTAGCATGATTTTATAAATCAGATATGAGGCGAGCAGAAACAGGCTTGAATATAATGTATAGCTTAGCAGATGTCCCATAGCGAATGGTGAAAAGTGTATGGCGCAAAGTAAAAACTAATTTTTTAGTTGTGCAAATATTTTCGACTAAAAAATTAGTTGGGTGCTAAAATTTTTTTTCAAGGAGCTGAGGGTAAAAGAGAAAGTGCTATATTTGCAGAAAAAGGCAGAACAATGAAAATAAATATAGAAGATGAGATAGCGCAGGCGGCGCCTGACTATAAAGTGATATTTGTGACCGCAGATGTCAGAAATCAGCCGACCGACGACCGGCTTTGGAACGAGATTGAGTCTTTTGCGTCGAGTTTCAAGGAATTGCACGAGATGGCCGACATCAACAAGCGTCCGGGCATTGCCGGAACACGCGAGGCATACAAGCGACTCGGCAAGGAGCCTAACCGCTACCGCCCGTCGACCGAGGCGCTGTGCCGTCGCATGGTCAAGGGGCTCGGTCTCTATCGTTCGACGGCGCTGGTCGACCTGATCAATCTGCTGTCGGTCTGCTGCGGCCATTCGATTGGCGGCTTCGACGGCGACAGGATTGCCGGCGACACTCTGACGCTTGGCGTCGGGCGCGAGGGCGAACCATACGAGGCAATAGGCCGCGGACAGCTCAATATCGCCTGTCTGCCCGTCTTCCGCGACGCAGTCGGCGGGGTAGGGACTCCGACGAGCGACAATGACCGCACGAAACTCTCTGAGGATACGCGACACCTTGTCATGACAATCAACATCTATCGCCCCGAGATGCCCGACGACGAAATAATTGCTCTCACGCGCCGTCTGCTCGAAGACTATGCCGCAGCTGAGAATATCACTTTTGAAACCGTCAAAGCCTGTCAGTCATGAAGATGCTGAAAATTTACCCCGGCTCGATCAACAGCCGTTTTATTGACGAGGCCGTCGATGTCATCCGCTCGGGTGGCATTGTGATCTATCCGACCGACACGCTCTACGCTCTGGGGTGTGACGCTCTCAACAACAAGGCCGTCGAAAAGCTCTGCCGCCTCAAAGGCATCAACCCTGACAAACAGCTGCTTTCTGTGGTCTGCGCGTCGCTGTCGCAGGCTGCTGAATATGCTAAGATAGACAACCGCGCGTTTGCTTATCTGAAAGAATACCTGCCCGGGCCGTTCACATTTGTGCTGCCCGCGTCGTCGGCTTTGCCTAAGGTTTTCAAGGGCCGCAAGACTGTCGGCATACGCATCCCCGACAACCCCATTACGTTGGCGCTCACTGAGGCTGCCGGCGTCCCGCTGCTGTCGACTTCCGTAGCTGTCGACAGCGACATATATAATAATGTAGACCCCGAGGCTATAGCCGTGGCCTATGATAATATGGCCGACCTCATAATAGACGGGGGCGAGAGTGTCGCCGAGGGGTCGACTGTCGTCAGTCTGCTCGACTCTGCCTCGCCCGGGATTATCAGAGAGGGTAAAGGTGTGTTTGAAGATTAAGGGCCTGTTATTAAACAAGTCCTAAGCCTGCCCCGTCTGCACGCTTTCGTCGAGCATGAGGGTATAGATTTGGCGTGTCTCTTTTGATGTCAGTTTATAGTAGCCGCCGATTGTCTCGCCTTTGTTCTTGTGTAGATGTTCGACGAGGGTGTCGATGTCGGGGGCGTCGATGCCGAGGCCTTTGAACGTCAGAGGCATCCGCAGCACGGCGCTGAAGAAGGCTCTCAGCGAGGCGACGGCGTCGATGGCGGCCGTGCGGTCGTCGTTGGCCTTGACCCCGAATACGCGGCGTCCGAAGCGTGCGACTTTCGACGGTTTGTGGTGGGCCATGAAGGCCATCCATGCCGGAATGACGACGGCGAGGCCGGCGCCGTGGGTGACGCCATAGAGGGCGCTGATTTCATGTTCCATATAGTGCGAGACCCAGTCTTCGCGGCGTCCGCAGCCGATAAGGCCGTTGTGCGCGAGAGTGCCGGCCCAGCATATATTGGCGCGCGCCTGATAGTCGGTCGGGTCGGCAAGGGCTTTTGGCGCTTCGTCGACAAGGGCGAGCAGCAGCCCCTCGGCGATGCGGTCGGAGACGCCGACGTTGCTTGTGGGCGAAAAATAGCGTTCCATGATGTGCGACATCATGTCGACGATGCCGCATGCCGTCTGATATGCCGTGAGGGTGAACGTCTGTTCGGGGTTGATTATGGCGAATCGCGGTTTGAGAATGCTGTCTGTGCGCAGACTCAGTTTCTGGAGGGTATCGCTTTTGGTGATGACGGCGTTGCCTGAGCCTTCACTGCCGGCGCCGGGGATGGTGAGCACCACGCCGACAGGGAGTGCGTTGGTGACGGTCTGCTTGCCGATGAAAAAGTCCCAGAAATCACCGTCGTAACATGCTCCGGCGGCAATGGCTTTGGCCGTGTCGATGACCGAACCGCCTCCGATGGCGATGAGTCCGTCGATGCCCTTGTCGCGGGCGAGGCGAATTCCTTCATAAACAAGCGTGTCGGTGGGATTGGGCTCGACGCCGCCCAGCTCGACATATTCTATGCCTATTGTCTGGAGCGAGTTCTCGATTCGTCCCAGGAGGCCGTTGGTCTTGACATAGTGTTTGCCGAAGACGAGCATCACCCGTTTGGCACCTGTCAGAAAAGTGAGCATGCCGACTTTCTCTTCGGCGCCGCGGCCGAATTCATATAGAGTTGGAGAATAGTAGGTGAAATTTTCCATTGTATCCTGTTTTATACTTTAGTAACATATTAACCGACAGACGGTCGGTCTTGTTCGCACAGAGTTAAACTTTCGCAAAATTAATAAAAAAAGCCCTGCTGCGGCGCGTTTTCGGGCGTCTGAAAGCGGCGATGCAGAATTTTATCTGACAATTTGGCTGTTAGTTGAAAGTTTTTTGTTAAATTTGGCGGTATAATCTGATTTGCGTCAGATTGTCAGTTAAACATATATTAATAACCTTGCAATTATGGAAATGCCTGAAAAGTCTTCGGCAAACCTCCCCGCTGAAGACCAAACTCTCGAAACGGCTCAGAAAAAAGAAGCCGCAAATCTTGCCTCAGAATCAGAAACTATTGAAACTGTCGGTGATGACGCTGTCGATCCCGAGAGAGCCGCAGAAGACGAAATGACTGAAGCTCTCGACGAGGAAGAAAACGATGAAAAAGTGTCTGAAGCCCTTAGCTATGAGACTATCGGTGCCGTGCTCGCCGAGCTCGAGGCAAAAGATCCGGCAGACATTTCGAGCGACGAGATACGCAGACTCAGGCAGCAGCTCAATCTGCTCCACAAAGCATATACCGACACTCAGCGCGCTCTGTGGGTCGAACACGGCAACGACCTCGCGACATTCGGCGAGACCGAGACTCAGGAAGAGGCCGAACTTAAAAACCGTCTCAACGCCCTGCGCGAGCGCAAAGCCGCCCGTGCGGCCGAACAAGAAGCCGAGCGTCAGGCCAACCTCGAGCGTAAGAACGCTATTATAGCCGAAATTATCGCACTGGCTGAGGATACCGACAACGTCAACCGCACCTTCCCGCGCTATCGCGAGCTCCAGGATGAGTTCAATCAGGTCGGCGATGTGCCCGCTGTCGACGAGACCTCGGTGTGGAAACGTTTCCAGGAGGCCCGCGAACGCTACTCTGACAACCTCAAGATAAACAAAGAACTGCGTGACTACGACTTCAAGAAAAACCTCGACAGCAAACAGCTGTTGCTTGACGAAGCCCGCAAGCTCGTCGTCGAGGAAGACGTCATCGTCGCCTACCGCCGCCTTCAGGAACTACACAACAAATGGCGCCGCATAGGTCCGGTGGCTAAAGAGCTCCGTGAGGAAATCTGGGATGCGTTCAAAAACGCCTCGACCGAAATCAACAAGCGCTATCAGACATATTTCGAGGCCCGCAAAGCCCGCGAGGCCGAGAACGAAGCCGGCAAGACTGCCATATGCGAGCGCATCGAGGCCCTCGACTTCTCGACCCTCAACAGTTTTGCCGCCTGGGACGAAAT